>JAYTJL010000020.1:0-21477 GCA_043731125.1 Candidatus Saccharimonadota bacterium | reverse complement strand
GCAATACAGATATTTTTGCCAAACCAATACCCGCAAGCACCGCCCCACAGAAATACATAATCAGCGTCGTTCGCCGTACTTTCATACGCCAATAATGTCACAAGGTATTGCTTTTTTAAAGAACTTATGGTAATATATAATTGTTCTGGGTGGGAAATACTCCTACCGAGGACGAACTTCTCGGTTTTGGACCCATCCACCCCCCCGATCAAGGAGGAAAGATGTTCCGCAAGCTTTTCGTGTTCACCGCCATCCTTGTCGCACTCGCGACAACACCGGCGCTGGCCGCTAGCCCGAGCTACACCCTCAAGGCATTCCCCCAGGTGAGTATCGTCTCGCCCGGAGAGAACGTCGTGGTGAGCTACTCGCTCGCCAACAACACCAACTCATCGGCGACATGCTCGCTGAGCGTGACGGAGATGAATTTCGTCATATTCAACGGTAGCGTCTCGGCGGGAGCGTCGTTGGGTGGTACCATCAGCACCCCAGCAACCGGCAAGAACGTCAAGCTGACGTTCGTCGCCAACTGCAACGGAACCGTCCTCTCCAGGGCAGTCAACGTCAAGGTACGCTGATCCCGATCATCGCCCCGCATTCGCCAACTGGCGGGTGCGGGGCATCTTAATAACTACCCCAGTTGACATTTTATCTTAATAACAGATAATATAAGGTGTTAAATCTTCCTTGCATTTAGCGTTAATCGTTGGTCGATTGTTGATAAATGTAAATTGAAAATTGTAAACTGCTCATTACTCGCTAATGGCGAGCCGTGGGCCCTTAGCTCAGTTGGTAGAGCAGAGGCCTTTTAAGCCTCGTGTCGCGGGTTCGAGCCCCGCAGGGCCCTCCAAATATATACCCTCATCCCATGAATAATCATCTTAATATCCCTAGTCTTGATCAAGAACGTATAGATCTTTTCATAGCAACCGCAAAGAAAATGGGTCTGAAGCCCAAGCAAGTCTCTGACGCTGGGCTTTTATCAATACAGGTCGACGGCAAAGAACGATACGTCTTTCATAAGTCTAGCAACCCCAACTGGGTTATGCCTAGTTGGCTGTCTGAAAACAAATATATGGCCAGGGTAATATTCGAAAGGAACGGGCTCCCTAACATACCTTTTTGCCTGCCTACAAACACAAGTGTTGCTCAATCTTTTTTATCAGACCACGGTAAGATAATTGCCAAGCCTATAAAGGGCAAAAAAGCTCAGGACATTAAGCTTATCAGTAGCAGCTTTGAATTAGACGATATTAATCTTGAAGGCCGGATTCTCGAAAAATTTATTGAAGGACAAGAAACCAGAATTCTCGTGGTTGCAGGGCAGGTTATCGCCGTACATCTTAGGGTTTATGATGCCCTTATTATGGATGACCCTGATATCGTAAAAAGAGTTTCTGTGCACAAAACCGAATGGGATAAAACACTAATACAGCAAGCAATAAAAGCAGCCGAAGTTATTGGTCTGCAGTTCTGTGTTGTTGATTTTTTGGTGACCGAACGGAACGAACAATTCATTTTAGAGATTAACTCAGCACCTGGTATTGATAAGTTTGAAGTACCCGACGAAGGACCTCCAACTGAAATGATGAAAATATATATTGAGCAGCTAGTGAAAAACTACTCTCTCTGACGCTAGCGGTGTCAGTGTTTTTTCTTGCTGGATTTTTTCAGTGCTTTTGTCCAGACAAGCATTAATGTAGTAATTGCACCAACACCAATAATTACCGATTGGTAGTTGTCTAGTTGTTGCCAGACTTGCGAGTCAAACAGGTTGATCATTGATGAAGTATTGATCACCGGGCCTAAAGACAGCGCCAACAAACAACCCGCACTCGCCGCGGTAATCAGATGAAGCGAGAATTTAAACCCCTTACCTGCCGTCTTTCGCGTTAGCAGCATAGTCAAAATAAAAGGAATTAAAATTAACACCAACCCCAGCGTGCTTTCAGTTACAGACAAATTAGTCTGGCTAAGAAGCTGTTTCAGGTCTCCAATTACAGACGTACTGAGCACAAACCCAAGACAAAGCACCAAAAAAGACAAAGCCGCATCTGACTTTAGCAAAAATGTTATTAGCAGTGGGCTAGCAATCATAGCCACAAGCACAACGTCAGTCATTCTGCGATTTTACCATAAAAACAGATGAAACCTTAAGGACTTAGGGCTTGATGATTGTTTGTGTCATTGCTAGAAATACTTAACAAGTCAAGTATTATATCTGGTTGGCTGATTACTATTACCGGATTTCTACTTTTGTACCGATTTTTACATCTAGTTGTTTAGCGCGACCACTTTTAAGTTCTAATATATGGGTTGCTGGCTGATCTTTATTTGCAAAACTATCTGGGTAAGTGCTGGGCTCTACCCCTCGCTCTATACCTACCACTTTCTTATCTGGTGATACCCAAAGCACATCAATAGGAAACTTCATTTCTTTCATCCAAATCGCATACTGGCCTGGAGTATCAAACACAAACATCATAGCCTGATCTGGCTCTATACACGGTCGGTTGCTGAGGCCGGTGGCTTGTTCTTTTTTAGTAGTTACTACCTCTGTCTTAAATGTCTGACCAGAGATAATAACAGACTTATCATTCCGGTAGGGGCCACACTTGCCTGTTGCATCCGGAGACGCGTTTTGTTGAAGTGCAGCGAAAGCCCCTACGGCCACCACCGCTAGTACAATTGCTAGAACTCTAAAATTTTTTATTGCTTTCAAAGGTGTTTTTTACCAAATTCAATTTCTAGTATTTTACCAAGAATTTGGCTGCCGTGGTTATTTTCGGCCCGTCTTTCGGGGTGAAACTGTAATCCATAGATGGGCTTTTTTTTGTGTTTGAAAACTTCAACACCCTCATTGCTGGCGCACCAGCACTCCAAAGCATCCGGCAGTTCTGTTATTCTCCATCTCTGAGACGCCCATACCCATCCGCCGTAGTATGGGAAAAAATCAAACGGAGTTTTCTTAACATTCCAAATTCGCTTGAGCCCTTTTATACGCCGACCATCTTCTGGCACAGTAGACAGTTTTGCGCCGTACATATATGCAATCAGTTGAGCCGCGTAGCAGAGACCTATGACTGGTACTTTTGCACTACGAATCAGGGCTTGTTCATCTCGGTAGTGTGTATCAGCAGAGGTCTTAATGCTTTCTTTGCCATACGCTCCAGACAACAAAATTAAATCAAACCCCACTGCGTGAGTTTTTGGATTAATTTCAGTGTGAGATATTCGAGTAACGTCGAAGCCCTTTAAAAGATTGGTTAGTCTTTTCTTGTAATGGGTGCCATTGTCTACTACTAAAACTTTCATGGGTTTTGTAATTGCGTCTTGGCTAGGCACCAATTTTGTCACGTTTTGGTTTGACGCCGACGCTTCTTTCAACATAGTCAATAATGTCACCAGCAACATCTAATTTGGTAGTTGCTTCAATTCCGCTAAGCATTGGGAATGCGTTAACTTCCATAACCAGCGGACCTCTGTTGGAGCGCAATATGTCTACTCCAGCAATGGGTAAGTGCATTACCTTGGCTGCCTTAATTGCGGCAATTCTTTCTTTTTTTGTGAGGGTTACTTGTTCTCCTACGCCACCAAGGTTGATGTTTGAGCGGAATTCGTCTTCGTCAAGAGTCTTGCGCTTCATGGCCGCAACAACCTTACCGTCGACTACAAAGACACGGATATCCTCACCACCAGCTTCTGCAATAAATTCTTGTACAAGGATGTTCACATTCTGTGAATAGAAGGCCTGAATTATAGACTTTGCAGCCTTTTTGGTCTCAGCCAACACCACTCCAACTCCCTGGCTACCCTTTGCAATCTTTATTATTAGAGGCGCACCACCCACCATTCTTATTAGCTCGTCAACGTCTTTAGTCTCACGAGCGACAACCGTACGTGGGATGTCTATGTCATACCTAGCCAGCAACTGCATGCTGCGCAGCTTGTCACGTGCGCGTATAAAAGCAAGTGAACCGGTAGTGGTAAAAGTACCCATCATTTCAAATTGACGTATTACAGCGCTTCCATATGACTGACTTGCTATAGATATTCTAGGTATCACAGCATCAAACTTCGGAAGAGGTTCGCCATTGTAGAAAATTTGCGGCTTGGACTTTTCAACGTTGCAATAGCACTGTGTGTAATCAATAATTAGCGCCTTATGGCCACGTTTTTTTGCGGCTTGAACCAAGCGTTCTGCTCCGTTTTTACGGTTTGGTCTTGCTAATATAGCGATGTTCATAGTGCCGTCCTTTCTCCGTCTGTTGTAAAAAATTTTAGGCGTGTCGTTTACAGTCTAGCACGCTCGTAAATCTTGTTGATTATATCATATTCAACAAGATTTTTCAATATACATTATTATAAATCACCCAGACATATCGTCTACAAATAGCTACCTGGCAGATGGAATGTTTCCCTCAGGCTCAGGGGTGTCGTAATTTTTCTACACTCTCAACGGCTGTTTTTAGAAACTGATAACCAAGCCATGCACCCAGCTCGCGATCTTCCTGGGTCGACCAGATACTTTCATCTTGCAGGCATCTCAAGACAGCGCTTAATTCAATCTGTAATGCGACGTAATCTTCTTTTCCGTGATTTCTAGCAACACTTTCAGCATAAGCTCTACTTGTGTTACCCGACGCCTTAAAAACTCTTGTTACGAGCGATTTATCAACTATCTTGCGCAACGGATAGTTGGTTTCTGCATTAAAAGATATGAAGCGCTGATTAGTACCAATCGTTAGCCCCATATCTTTAGCGGCTGGTTCTAAGTAATCATGCGCCAAAGTTCGGCTGGCATCCGACGGAGTATCTCCATAACCAAGAAAAACAGAATACCCAATCGGGCTCTGGGCATCAGAAGCTATCGCTCGGCTGATTCCATGAACGGATAAAAACGCTTCATTTACGGGCAATGCTGTAATCTTTTCTATTTCCTCTTTAAAGGTGTGCTCGGCATCGTTATTGGGGTCACCAGTCTGTCGTCCTATTGCTATGAGAGCACTGGATTTAGTTTGCGTTGCAACGACATACGCAAGCGCGCCAGTGCCTTCATCTTCCTCTTTTTCGAATTTAGAGCCATCCGCGCGTGTTCGGATCTGCTGTGTAGCATGTTCGGCTGTGATAAGTACTCTATCCCCGCCACTGATTGGCAGAATATGATTATCATGGGCTGCACTGCCTCTCACATAGTCTCTGCTAGGTACCAGTGTTTCTTCGGTTTCCCATAGATTCTTGTGGGTATGGCTGGCACTATCAGGATTTACTGTAATTATGCCCGGATAAAGCGAAAAGTTGCCGTCATTGGTTTTTCTTGAAAGCCGATAGGCGCGTGCATCTTCACGACTACAATTAAAAGTAACTTCCTGTGAGCTCATTAATAGATTATACCATATTATTAATGAATCGCAACGTGTCGTAATAGCTTCCCTCGGGGCGCATCCAGTCTGGAGTGGTTAGTTCTGGGCGTTTTGAACGCGAATTACGGCGAAGTAGATTATTGCGCCGACAATTAGCAGAAGCGCAATTAGCATTGGTATGAATCCGTCTTGACCCGAACTTTGTCGGGAGTTTTGGTTTTTTATATCTTTTGTCATTACTTTTATGTTAATTTTAGACCGTTCATTTTCAAAATCAACCTATTGTCTTATTGTGATTTAGCAGAATCTCGCTAAGAGCTTGGAGTCTAAATGTACCATGTTGTACTTCGGGGTGAAATTGCGATGCGAGTATTGGTTTTTCTTGGTGCATTATTAACTCAACCCCACTATCTGACTTTGCAATTTCCTCAAACCCTTCTGGTGTCTCTTCTACGTGCCACTTGTGGGCTTTTTGCTGATGTAACTTCTTGGTTTTTAGCAACTTGCCACCACGGCTAGTTGTAGAAATAGGCTTCATGCCTTCTATTACACTATCCATTTCCACGACAGAGCCCCCAAATGCGTGGCAAATAATTTCAAAGCCCATGCAAATTCCAAGAATTGGTTTGTCAACTCCTTTAACAAAATCAATCTGATCTTGATACCACAGTGTATTCCCTCTGTAATAATCGCGAATCTCCCGGCCAGCACCACCACCGCCTGAAAGTATAATCAGGTCTTTGTCTTCACTATTAAAGTTTATGCCGGGCTTGTATGTTTGGATTTCTATCTGATGTCCACTTAAAGAATGCGCTAGAGCATTTTTATGAACAGTGTTGTTGTCTACTACTAATATTCGCATTTTTATATTTGTGACCTACTTATATTCTAGTACTCCTAAAACTAAACGCAAGTAATTGACAAAAGTAGTGAATGTTGATATAGTTATGCGACTTATGAACAATGAGACAGATCTTGGCAGGCCACCCATTAAGGATCGGGATGACTTTCATATAGCAGCTGATAGACGTGCTCAACAGTTTTACGAGCAGGGTATCCCTCTTGCTGCTATCTTTATTGACCTAAATCATCTGAAGCCAGTCAACGATACTTATGGACACGCTGAAGGCGATCGTGCACTAGACGGATTGCGAGATGTTATACAGAACCAGTTTAGGCAATTACCGGGTCTTGGTAGGGCTCAAGATGTTGTGGAGCGGAGGGAGACACACCTGGAAGCTCAGAACACGAATGATATTGTACCGAGCCTAGTTATTGATGCTGGTCGACTCGGTGGCGACGAATTCTGTGTCCTTTGTGACACAGACGACTCCGGTGCTATTGTTGTTTCTGAGCGAATACGCCAAACGTTTGACGAGTTCATAGCATCACCAGGTAATGAACATTTGAAAGATTCTGGCGTTAGCTTAGCCATCGGTGTAAGCGTAATGCAACCAGGAATGGATGTTAATACACTTTTGTCACTTGCAGACCAAGAAATGTATTTAGACAAATACAGTCAGTTGAAGCCACTGAATACCGACCAAGAACAGAGAATACGAGAATTCTTTGACTGGATTGGAAAACAAGAAATTCGGCTCAGAGACTTGGGCAAATATGCTATCTTGCTTGGTTTGATTCAGCAGGAAAAGTAGCTAGCGGAATAGGGATTTTTTGCCGACGGTTTTTTTCAGCTGCTGGAGCAGCTGTTTTTGTTTGGTCGACAATTTAGTAGGTGTGTCTACTAGCAAGGTCACAATATGCGCACCACGATGGCCACCGTTGAGCGCTGGCACGCCGTGGCCTGATAGTTTGAAGTCTGTGCCACTCTGTGTACCCATAGGCACCTTCATGCGTACAGGGCCATCAACCGTATCTACATCAATTTCTGTACCCAGCGCTGCATCTACCATTCCCAAATGTTCTTCTGAGAGTACTAGTGGGCCTTCTCTAGTAAACCTTTTATGTGATTTTACTCGAATACTTACATATAAATCGCCTTTCTCACCATTGGCAATTGCCTCACCATGTTCTTTGAGACGAATAGTAGCGCCGTCGTCTATGCCAGCAGGGACTTTCAGTTTTACTTCTTGAGACTTGCGCTTAGTGCCCTTACCTCCGCAGACAGTACATAATTTTTCTGGCATCTTGCCTTGCCCGTGGCATTTAGGACAAGTACTAGCTTGTTGAATATTCCCAAAGATTGTACGAGTTACCCTGCTCACCTGGCCACTACCTTTGCACTGATCACATGTAGTCAGTTCGTGTCCAGGTTCTACTGTAGTGCCCTTACAGTGCTCGCAAGCATCTTCGATATTCAGACCCAGGTCTACCTCAGTCCCAAAAATAGCGTCTTCAAAACTCACTTCTATTGCTGTCTCTACATCTCTCCCGCGGTTTTTCCTGCTGCTACCACGGGCCTGTCCGCCTCCAAAAAAACTTCCCAGAATATCGCCCAGCCCCAAGTCTCCGAAGTCAAAATTGAATTCCTGGCCTTGACCGCCTGCTCCACCACCAAAACCAGCAAAAGGGTTGCCACCATCTGACGCGGCACTGCTTCCGACCCCAGCGTGCCCGAATTGGTCGTAGCGCTGCCTTTTGGACGAATCTTTTAATACTTCATACGCCTCGTTTGCTTCTTTGAATGCAGCTTCATCACCCCCTCGGTCCGGGTGATATTCAATGGCCTTTTTGCGGTATGCCTTTTTTAGCTCATCAGCTGAAGCATCCTTACCAATCCCCAAGACTTCATAGTAATCTCTCTTGTTCACTTCTCAAATCCTACGCACTGGTTAATGATTGTTGTAACTTTGTCTTCATCAAAACCGCAGGCTTCAAGCAAATCTTGATATAGACATGCGAATGTAGATTCCAGAGAGCCCCCAAATGTCTCGCTTCCGTTCAAAAAAACCCTAATGTTGTAAGTGGCTTTTTCCAACATCTCAACTTCCGTAAATTGACTGGTAATCATGGATTCAAAACTAGAGTTACTCACGGATCAACTCTTTCTCTAACCATGTTTTAGCACCTTGTGAAACCTTAGCTACTGGAATTGCTTGCAACACAAAGGTTTCGTAGCTATGAATTCTGGCTACTTCTTTCTCAATATCTTCAAACAAATCCAATCGCGAATCCATGACTAGTAAAACCTCGTTAGATTTATCTATTTTACCTTGCCACCTAAAATCCGCAGTTATTGGAACTTGCTTAACACAAGCCACTAAATGCTTGGCTAGTAAAGTATTTACAATCTTGCTTGCTTCGTCTGCGTCCCCACAAGTCAACCAAACCTGACAGAATTGAGACATTATTTTTTCTTGTCTTCTGGCTTTTCTTGTCCTGAGCTGGTCGAGGAATCTTCCTCTACAACTTCGCCCTCAACCGGTTCATCTTTGTCCGACTCTTTACCGTCTTTGCTTTCGCCTTTCGGCTTTGCTTGCCCTGAGCCTGTCGAAGGGTCACTTTCAGCTGAATCAGCTTGGGCTGATTCGTACATTTTAGCGCCAATTGGCATGATCTTGTCGCTCAAATCTTTGGCAGCCTTTTCTAGCTCGTCCTTATCAGTTGCTTCTAGGTGAGTTTTAGCTTCGTCTATAGCTTCTTGAATGGTCGTAACGTCCTCCTCGGATAGTTTGTCTTTATAGTCGGTCTTCATTTTTTCTGCTTGATAAACTGCGTTGTCCAGCTGGTTCTTCACTTCTATTGCTTCACGTTTTTTCTTGTCTTCTTCTGCGTGGGCTTCTGCTTCTTTAGCGGCCTTTTCTACTTCTGCCTTGTCTAAGTTACCACTGCCTTGAATTGTAATGCTCTGTTCTTTACCTGTGCCTTTGTCTTTAGCGGCTACATTCAAAATGCCATTAGCATCAATGTTGAATGTAACTTCAACTTGTGGCACACCGCGTGGCGCAGCTGGAATACCGTCTAGTACAAACCGCCCAAGAGACTTATTGTCTCCGGCCATTTCACGCTCGCCCTGTAATACGTGGATCTCCACACTATTTTGGTTATCAGCAGCTGTGGAAAAGGTTTCGTTCTTGCTGGTTGGGATGGTAGTGTTGCGCTCAATTAGCTTGGTAGTAACACTTCCCAGGGTTTCGATTCCAAGAGATAGCGGAGTAACGTCTAGTAAAAGCACATCCTTAACATCACCTTGTAGCACTCCACCCTGTATGGCGGCTCCTACTGCTACAACTTCGTCTGGGTTAACACCCTGAAGAGGGTCTTTGCCAAAAATCTGCTTTACTTTGTCGACAACCGCCGGCATACGAGTCATACCACCTACCAGAACAATCTCGTTAATATCGCTGTTTTTTAGACCAGCGTCTTTTAGGGCTTTTTCGCATGGTGAGGCTGTCTTATCTATCAGCTCCTGGACTAACTCAATTAGTTTTGAGCGAGTTAACTTGTACTCAAAGTGCTTGGGGCCATCGGCGTCAGCGGTCAAGAATGGCAGATTAATGTCTGCTACCTCCGTTGTTGAGAGTTCTTTCTTAGCCTTTTCAGCCTCTTCTTTCAACCGTTGCATGGCAGCTTTGTCTTCTTTTATGTCTATACCTGACTCTTTTTTGAACTGATCCACAAAGTGGTTAACGATTCGCATGTCAAAATCTTCACCACCTAGGTGTGTGTCACCGTTGGTTGAGAGTACCTCAAAGACACCTTCACCTAACTGTAATATAGATACGTCGAAGGTTCCGCCACCTAGGTCGAAAACAGCAATCTTTTCCTCTTTACCCTTGTCTAGGCCATAGGCTAATGCCGCTGCTGTAGGTTCGTTAATAATCCGCTTAACTTCTAGTCCGGCAATCTTACCTGCGTCTTTTGTAGCCTGGCGCTGACCGTCGTCAAAGTAAGCAGGAACGGTAATGACCGCCTCTGTTACGGGCTCGCCCAAAAATGTCTCGGCATCAGCCTTTAACTTTGAGAGTATCATAGCGCTAACTTCTTCTGGACTGTAGTCTTTGTCTGCCATTGTTACTTTTACGCCCGTACCACTTTTAATGATCTTGTAGGGCATTAGTTCTAGGTCTTTTTGGACTTCTGTATCTGAAAACTTGCGACCGATTAACCGCTTAACCCCGAAAATCGTATTGGTTGCATTTGTGACACGTTGACGGTTAGCCACCTGACCAACTAACCGTTCCCCGTTTTTATTAATAGCAACTACGCTTGGTGTAGTGCGGTTGCCCTCACTGTTGGCAATAATTTCTGGCTTGCCAGACTGCATTACAGCCATCGCACTGTTAGTAGTGCCAAGATCAATTCCAATTATCTTACCCATTGAAAACCTCCTTTGTTGATTCTTTATCTCGAGCCTGTCGAGAGACTATAGTTTTTCCCATATTAAGCGCTCCTTCCAGTCGCTATATTTTCAATTCTCAATTTACAATTTTCAATGAATTCACAATGATCAATTTTCAGATTAGCTACCATATTATTCCTCCGCCTTTATTAAATTTTCCAAGCGCTGTATATACTCCAACATGGTTTCACCTTCATCAAATGACGGAAACTCCACGCCAGGATGTAACTCCTTTAATGACTCAATAAAGCAAGCCTTGACTGCACCTTGACCAGCCGCTAGCGCTCCATTCCTTAAATCGATATACCGATTAGAATCGGTGGTATTTAGTGCTTCGTCACGTAAGGCCGCTGCCTCTGTAATGAGCCACTCAGAGTGAGGCATTCCAATGTATTCGTCTGGCATTATCTTTTCTCTCTTTTTACCTTTACTAACGCGTGGCGGATAATTTCATCGCCTAGCTGGTAACCGGACGCAAGTTCCTCGCAAACAACTTCAACCTCTTGCCCTGAGCTTGTCGATTGGTCGTCACCCTCATCCTCAATACTTATTGCCTCGTGCAGAGTTGGATCGAACTTTTCTCCAACCGTCTTAATCTTTTCCAGACCAATAGCTTCTAACGCTTTATCAAACTCTTTTGCAACACCCTGGATTCCCTTTATGTACTCGTTCCCTTCCAATTCTTTTGGTGCATACTTTAAGCCAAGTTCTAGCTTATCTATTGCAGGCAATAGGTCTCGCAATATCACTACTTTATAGAAAGATGCCATCTGGAGTTTGTCGCTTTCTGCTCTACGGCGAACGTTTTCAGCATCGGCTCTTTCTCTCTGGAGGGCAGATGTTAGTTCTGCTATCTGGGCCTGAAGCTTTGAACTAGAGGTAGTCGTAGTTGCCTTTTTCTTCATGAACTTTCTCCGTCCCGTCCCATTTTTTGTTGACGAAGTGCTTCTGCCAACCTGTGTAGCATTGCACGCCTAAGTGGAGTGTTGGCCAAGTCTTCGGGTCTGACACGACGCCAATGTCTTCCTTCTGGGGCAGGCCAGTGAATTTCTGGTACGTCGGCATTATCAAATTTGCGCATGTCAGAATCAAAATCAGTCTGTTGTTCTGCTGTTAATGCTGGGAGTTCTGGCGGCAGGCTTGGAACTTCACCCATACATATGCTCCTCAAGGCTTTTTCCGGCTCTACCAACCAGAGACATTACATCTCTATAACTTTGACGAGTCGGTCCAAGCACACCAATATAGCTACTATCACTGAAAGGGCTGCGATATCGACTAATAATGAGGCTACAGCCAGAATTACGGCCAATTGGGTTTTCCTGACCTATGTACACGCTCAGTGGGGCGTTAGGAGCGGTTTCCTGCAGCCATGGCTGCAGGTTGTCCAGGAGCCTCGCAACCTCCTGGACCTGATTTGGGTGTATAAATTCTGGTTGACCAAATAAATTTGACAGCCCGCTCATGTAAAGCTGATTGCCAATTGTGGCCAAGCCTAGATTATGAGTGAGCTCAACTAGTGTATCTACAGTGTTCCGAATTGTGTGTTCTGGCACACTGCCAGCTGAAGCCCTGGCAGCTAATGCCCGCCGCTCTCTTCCGCTAGTATCATTGTCGGTGCTGCCAAGGTTGTTAACATAAAACCGATAACCCTTATCTGTTGGTACACGGCCAGCACTGGTGTGTGGCTGATGAATGAAGCCCAGGCGCTCTAACTCTGCCATATCAGCACGAACTGTGGCACTAGACACATTGAATGCTCGGGCCAATAGGCTAGATCCCACAGGGCTAGCTACCTCTGCGTATTGTTCTACTATGGCTTGTAATACTTTCTTTTGTCTATCGGTCATCATTGGCACTCTCATCGTGTTATTGCTAACTAGCAATATTATAGCAGAAACTAGCACTCGCATGTCAAGAGTGCTAATTCAAAAAATTGATGATTCTATCTTTTGCTTGAAACTATGCTCTAACTCTTGTATCAAGTGCTCACCACGTCCCTGGTGAGGATTGATGCCGTCGTGAGCAATAGCGTCTATGATTCCTGCAGATTGCTCTACGTGTTCGGTTATTACAAAGTGATAATACCTGTGGCTCCTGGCCGCCTCTAACTCTTTAACTGTACTATTTAGACGATTCTTGAATTCGTGCGGACTAATATGTCCGCGCCTCATAATCCTTCTATGCCACTCCTCAAAGCTAGGTGGTAGCAAAAATATGGCCTTGGAATGGTCGCTCACCTTCATAACGTTGTCGGCACCAACCTCTTCAATGTCGGTCACTGCAACCCTGTTCATTGATTTTGCCTTCTCAAGCTCACGTATGCTTATGCCGGAAACTTGTTGCTGATGGATTAGTGCCGCTTCTAAGAATTCACCGGCACGCAAATCAGACAGCATGTCTTCTTCGCTTCGAAAGAAATAATTCAAGCCGTGCTCTTCCTTTTTTCCATCCCTGACTTGTGGTTCCCGGGTAGTATCTGAGACTACAAAATAGTAGTTGTACTTTTCTACAAGATGGTGGATAACCGTGTTGCGACCAGTTGCACTAGGGGCAACCAGAAGCACAAGATGCAGGCCGTCGAGCGCCTGTTTGGCACGGTCGGACATATGATAGGTAGCAAGAGCGTCTCTGAATTCCTTGTAATGGGTAAGCATAAGCTATTGCTAGATAGTTTACCCTAATTATTACTTTAGGTGTGAAAATATTTCTTCTGCGGCTGACCTGGCGGTTAGTTCGCGGACACTCTGGATTCTAGAGTTTATAAGTTCGTTTATCTGAAAAACTGCTTTATCAACTTCATCATTCAAAATAAAATGCATTTGGTCATCGGCCAGCGCAAATGAGAACGACCTATAGGCTTCTGCCAGACGTCGGTCTAGTGCCTCGGCGTCCATTGCGTGCGTACTCAGCCTTTTCATCCACTCCAAATAGGTAGGAGGTGTTATAAATAGTGATACTGTTGATTTAAATCCAATGGCTCTAAAAGTCGGAACAACATCGGCCATAACTGGCATCACACATACCCCACTAACTGGATAGGAAGTCGGCTTGGTAGCATACAAATCTCCCGAGGCTCCAATTGCCACTTGAAGAAAATTTCCCAACGAAATATCTTCGTAAACCTTGTCGTAGTTAGTTAAAAAGAACAAGTCCTTACCATCGACTTCACCCGGCCTTGCATCTCTAGTTGTGTCAGATGGCACAAAAGGTAGCTTGACAGCGTTTATTATAGTAGTTTTTCCCGACCCAGATGGTCCTATTACCATCAATAGACTAACCTCTTTCACCTGTGAGACAGTATGGGGCGCAGGTCGGTAGGCAACGACCAGCTGATGCAATTGGGCTAAGAGTTCATCCCTCTTCATTACTCATAAGATTATCACAATCAACCAAGCCTTGTGCTAGCGAATGTCAAATAAATACCCCTCGGTCAATCTCTTTTCAACATTACCGCAAAGGCTTCGGCTGGCATGTCAACTTTCCCAAAGCGTTTCATACGCTCTTTACCTTTTTTCTGTTTTGCTAGCACCTTCTTCTTGCGACTCACGTCCCCGCCATAGAGCCCGGTTGTTACGTCCTTACGAAAAGCACTAATGTCGGCGCGAGCTATAAATTTGCCACCAATTCCAGCCTGCAAAGCCACCTTGAACTGCTGACGCGGAATTACTTCCTTTAATTTTTCTACTGTTGATCTAGCCAATCTTTCTGACTCAGACCGGTGGGACATTACACTCAGTGCGTCGACTCTGTCGCCGGCTACATAAAAGTCAACTCTGACTAGGTCTTCTGCCCTATAATCAGCCAGTTCGTAATTGAAAGACCCATAACCAGACGTAGAACTTTTCAGATCGTCATAAAAGTCAGTTAGCAGATTGGCCAAGGGTGCCTCAAAATCTATAACAGCAAGCTGTCCGTCCACGTATCCGAGGTGTTTTTGGACACCCCTGCAACCAACTATCAGCTGTAGCACCGCACCGACGTATGAACCAGGGCAAACAATTTCACCCTTGACCCAGGGTTCTTTAATTTCCCCAACCAAACTAGCATCAGGTAATTCTGAGGCTGATTTTATATCAAGCTCATCACCATTATTTAGTATTACCTGATAGTCGGTAGACGGGTTGGTAATAATAAGATCTAGGTTGTATTCCCGCTCTAGCCTTTCACGCACAATGTCCAAATGAAGCATCCCCAAGAACCCTATGCGCAGGCCAAACCCAAGCACTGGGGAATTTTCTGGTTCTATATGTAAGGCCGAATCGCTAAGGGAAAGTTTTTCAACTGCTTCTTTAAGGGTTTGATAATGTTCGTTACTTTCTGGGAAAAACCCAGCGTATACAAATGGTTGTACGTGCTTATAGCCGGGCAATGCTTCCGTCGCTGCACTGTTCGCAAGAGTCACTGTGTCACCCACACGAGCCTCTCGCGTACTCTTGAGGTTGGTAACAATGTAGCCTATTTCACCCGTATTAAGTGACTTGTCCTGAACCAAATCAGGGCTTATGTGCCCAACCTCTAGTGCAATGCCTTCGGCGCCGGTTGCCATCATTTTTATAGGCGAACTTTTAGAAATACTGCCATCAACCACACGGATATACAGGATCACACCTCGATAGTCGTCATAGTAACTATCAAATATAAGGGCTCTAGCATTATTGTCAGTTTTGCCTGACGGCAGTGGTATTTCTAATACAACTTTGTCTAACACCTCTTCGATGCCCTGGCCTGTCTTGGCACTAATGTGCAAGATATCTTCTTTTTTACAGCCTAGCAGGCTGATAACTTCAGCGCTTACCTTTTCTACATCGGCCGCCGGCAAGTCTATCTTATTTAGTACCGGAATAATAGTCAGGTCCTGTGCTAGTGCTAGATAGACGTTGGCGAGCGTCTGTGCCTGAATACCCTGAGAAGCATCTACAACTAATATCGCTCCCTCACAGGCTTGCAGGCTCCTGGATACTTCATAGCTAAAGTCTACGTGTCCGGGGGTATCTATGAGGTTGAGCTCGAAGTCTTTGTACCTCATTCTAACGGGAGCCAATTTAATAGTTATTCCGCGTTCTTGCTCTAAGTCCATCTTATCTAGCATCTGAGCTTTCATGTTGCGTTTTTCTACCGTCCCGGTAATTTCCAGCAACCGATCAGCTAAAGTGCTTTTGCCGTGGTCTATATGGGCAATTATGCAAAAATTGCGAATGTGATCCAGTTTCATTGGACTTTAGTATAACAGAGGTGGGAAAAGATCTTGTTATATTTTCATTGGTTTAAGAGCTATTTGTTTTAGTTTTTTTGTTACTGGGGCTGCTTCTTCAAGGCCAAATAATGACGAGATAGCAATATGTACAGCAATAGTCGGAACAATGATGAATAACATTTTAGTACCCAGAGTTACAAAACCTTTGTCGGTTGCATATAGCGGGACTATTGACTTGGCAAGATAAGCAGTCATAAGAGTAAACCCTGTTACGGACATAATTTTAATGACTGCACCCCAGAATGCCCCGGTGAAGATATGTCTGTCCCTGTAGGCCATGATGATGCCCAAAATTAATACCTCAGCCGCAGCTACAACAGACTGCGCTATCGCTAGCCCGGCTATGTCATAGCCTCCGCTGGCTTTGGGCTTGGCGAGTGAAAAAGCAAGAAAAATATTTAGTCCAATTGCAAAAAGGGAAATGAAAAGTGGCGTACGCGTATCTTTGTTAGCGTAGAAGTAACGTGATATTAGGCTATAGATGGTTCTAAATATTATTGCGCCAACTAGAAATCCCAAAATTATAGATATTTCTGGATTGATGTTTTTAAAAATCAACCGTGCTAGGTAGCCTCTAGTTATAAAGGTGATGACGGCCACCGGCATTATTATCCAGATCATCGCCCGGAGCACACGGATGAAGTCACGCCTGAAGAGATCTGGCCTGCCTTGGGCTAAACGGTCGTTCAGCCTGGGAAATGCTGCTGTTGCAATAGTAGTGCCAACTAACATAATAGGAACCAAATGTAGCATATATGCATTTTCATATGCAGTAATCCTGCCAACACCTAAGGTTGCTGCACGGTTGGTCTCGACAATTGAGTTAATTGAATCTATACCTTGGTCAACGGACCGTGGCGGTAAGTTCCGAAGAATCCGCCTGAAGTCGGCATTCTTCCAACCAATCCTGGGAACATAGCGAAAACGCATACCAATAAGCCCAAACATCACTACCCCTAGTTGCAGAATTGCGCCAGCTAACGCGCCTACTCCCAGCCCTACCAGCCCTAAGCTGTCTTTAAATACATATACGCTCGCTATGATGCAGACGTTGTACAAAATTGGCGCTAAAGCAAAGAAGAAAAAACGTCCAAATGTCTGCTGCAAGCTAGTCAAAATACCAGAAATAGTGAACAACAACGGATTGAACGCAACAATTTGCATAATAGTGACTGCGTCGTGCATTTGGTCGGGGGCTAAGTTATTCCCCACCACTAGCTTCATTAGTGGCTCGGCAAAAACCAGCAAAATAATTCCAACAAAAAACATAATTATACCCAACAGGTTAAGCAGGCCAGAAGTAAGACGCCAAATAGCTAGCCTGTCACCTTTTTGGAGCTTGTCTGACAAGAAAGGCATAAAGGCTACACCCAGCGCACCGGCTGCAATGGTGTAGAAGAAAAAGTCGGGTATTTTAAAGGCTGCAAAATAAGCGTCTGTGGTTATATTATTAACACTGTTAAAGTTCCCGTTAATCACCTGGGTTCTAACAAACCCGAGTAGCTGACCAAACATAGTGGCACCTATCAAAAGTGCTGCCGCACTAGTAAGCGACAGTCTAGCGTTAGCCCTGTTTAACCAACGATTCATAATAGGGCTATTCTTTCTACGCTTTTACTTTTTTGATTTTTATTCATCTATCAATTAAGTATAGTGCCATAATCTTGCTGACACCAGATAGATTCTTATGGATTAAAATGTTCCCCACAAAGAACTCCTTATGGTTTTAGTTTACTGTCAAGACTAGCTCTGCAGGCCTGGCTTTACTCCCAGCGAAAAACACGAAATGCAATGGCATAAATAACTACTATCCAAATTGCCATTAGCCCAAGCTGGGCTCCGATTTCCGTCAGGCTCTTACCCTCTGTTGCAACCAACCGTATGCTGTCTATTACCGGTGTCAGGGGTAGGAATGCTGTAACGCTCTGTAGCCACTCTGGCATCAAAAACCGGGGGAAGAACGTACCAGAAAGGAACATCATAGGAAAGGCGATGATGTTCGCCAAGGGTGCGGCTTGATTTTCGTTCTTTGCCCAGCCGCCAATCGCTAGTCCAATGCCAAAAATTAATATAATTCCAAGAGTTACCACAACCATCAGCTCGGCAATATTTCCAGCCAGACTAAAGTCAAACCACAAGAATGCCACCACGAACATCACAGCAATCGAAAACAGGCCAATTAGTGCATTGGAGATGACACTAGCGGTGAAATATTCCCAAACACGAATTGGAGTTATATGAAGCCGGCGCAAGATACCTTGCTTCTTCATTTGAGGAAAATAATTAACCGGTCCAAAAAGTCCTAGTCCCAAGATGGCAAAACCAATCATCCCCGCAAATGTGTAGTCAAACCGATTAAGACTTTTTTGGTTGATGGAGATCTGCTCTATTGAGAATGGCGGTACCACACCTGTTAACTGGAGGTTAACTTGGTCAAGTTGGCTTTTAAGTAAAGAGCTGACCGTTGTTGCTGCCTGCTGTGAATTTTGATTGTAATATACATTGACTACACCAGTTGAAAGACCACTACTGTCAAGCGCTCCAAAACCTACTGGTAGTATAATTGTGGCGTCGAGTTCCGAGCGACTCATTTTCTCTCTGGCTACCTCTAGCGTCGAAACTTCTGCATTAACTTTAAAAAGTTTGGACTGATTTTTAATATCTGATGCAAACTTTTGACTAAATTGAGTATCTGATTTGTTAATGAGCCCAACATGGAACGAAACACTATTGTCTTTTCCGAAGATCCCACCGAATATCAATAAAAATATTAGGGGGAAAACCACTGTAAAGAACATTGCAACTCGGTCCCGAAAAAAGCGTTTTGTGCTTATCTTGGAGAAAGTCAGAATGGTAAAAAGCGAATGATTGCGCTTATCCATGCAGTCCCTTCCCAGTCAAACTCATAAAGACATCCTCCAAATTAGCCTGCTCAACTTTCTGAGTCTTACTGAACCCATCTTTTATTAACTGTTTGACCAAATTTTTAGGAGAATCTATGGCTATTATCCTGCCCTGGTCCATGATTGCCACCCTGTCGCATAACTCTTCGGCTTCCTCCATGTAGTGAGTGGTCAGTATAATTGTGGTTCCCCCGGCCTTTATCTTATCTACCAGTTTCCAGAGGTTGCGTCTGGCCTTGGGGTCAAGTCCGGTAGTTGGCTCGTCCATAAAGAAAACTTTGGGCTGATGAACCAATGCGGCTGCAATAGAAAACCGTTGTCTCTGACCACCGGACAAGTTCTCCACATAACTTTTAGCTTTGTCCTCTAAGTCGACATCTGCTAAAAGCGCCATTGCGTCAACTTTCTCACCATATGCCGCGGCCTGCTGTTGCAACAGCTCTGTCAGCCGAACTTTGTCCATGAAAGCCGTAGACTGTAGTTGAACTCCGATGCGGTATCGTATAGCTTGCTTGTCTTTTGATACGTCTATGCCATCCAGTAGCACAAGTCCTTTGTCTATTGGCCTCAACGTCTCTATCATTTCGAGGGTTGTTGTCTTACCGGCACCATTTGGCCCCAGTATCCCAAATGTCTCTCCCCGATCAACTGAAAAACTAATTTCATCTACAACTTTCTTACCGTTGTATGATTTTGTTAGGCCTTCTACCTTGAGTAACTTCTCTGCCATTTGTCTAGATTATCTCACTATTCAAAAACCCGACCAACTCATGAAGGCCGGGCTTCTGTTCTACCGAATGAATGTTATTTCTTTGCGGTGCTCTTCAGTGTAAGAAAACCGTTTCTTGGGTTTTCGTTAACTGCTCGGTCTGCTGGCAGGTCGCAACCGGTTTCAGCTCGATCGTCTTTAGAAAAGTAATAGATTGTTTGAACCTTGCCCCCTCGAAGTGTAACTGCCTTCGAATTTAGGTAGTAAGTAACACCTTTACTGTTTGTGTGCTTGTAAGCCATTGCTTCTTCATCCCTCTCTCTTTAGATTTACTAATGGTACTCCTACCATACTCTCCTGAGTTTTCTCTTGTCAACCCTGTTAGCAAATTTACAAACTGTTTAGTAACCGACCTCCCTGTTGCAAAGGAGTACTTTGATGCCAACTCTACTACGTACTTGAGTTGAAGATAGTCAGAAGTTAGTCGAAAAATGACTTGCACCTAAAAACGCTTATGCGGTACTATGAATGGTATCAGTTTGAAATTAAGGGAGGTAAGGTAAAAGTATGGACTTCACGTCTAAAGACGCGCCAGCTAAGTCAAAAAGAAAGCATGTTGACTGGGCGGCCAAAACTGTTCGAATAGAATTGTTTATCATATTAACGGGCAGTGCACTGTTGCTTGCTGCAGCATCGCTATACCTAGGAATGAGTGGCGGACTCGCTACGCAAAAGAGGTTTGTTGATGAAACAAAGTATCAGGCAGTATTTCTTAACATCGGACAGGTTTACTTCGGTAAAATCAACTCGATCAACGACAAGCACTTAGTCTTAGACGATGTCTTCTACGTTAATTGTAATACCGCCGACGGAAGCAACAACTGTCAACAAAACGGTAACAACACTTACACACTATACAAATTGGGTGTAAATGAACTACACGCACCGCAAGACCGTATGATCATCAACCAGTCAGCAGTTGCTTACTGGGAGAATATCAAGGATAGCAGTAAAGTCGTTCAAGCTGTTGGCCAATACAAGAAAAATCCAAACGCCGCAAACCAGGTTAACTCTGGTGGCACAAGTGGACAAAATCCTGGCTCCTCACCAACCACGACTCCACCAACAAATCAAAACGCAACACCATAGTTTAGTACCTAAGGAGTTCAATAAGATCCTCGGAAATATCCGAGGATCTTATTTTTTCATCCGCTAATTCAGCTTGAAAGCCAACAGTCTAACGAGAAGTGCTAGCCCTACACTAAGGCCAAATATAAGACTTGCCAAAAGACTCCAACCAGCTAAGTCAGGAGACCAAGCAGGGCTTACAAAGTCGAATTGATATGCACTGGTTGGAATATTCATTACTGTTGCCTGATGCGACGCTATATATTCCTGTACACAAGGTACCCTGTTACGACCAGAAAAATCCTGTGAATTCTGTTCCTGGCAATAGTTCTGTGCGTCAGTATAGATGCTGCTCCCTGCCAGTTCGGCTTTCTTCTTTTCGGCCTCCAAAAGTCTTTCGTAGGTATATTTGAGTTGCAAGGGTGGTTTTATGCCATTGCTACCACTGCTCAGATTGGTATTCATATGAGCATAGACATGGCTTCGCAGGTTATTAATTGCATTGTTTAGCCCTTCACCAGTTTTGTCGGCAGAATAGACTTGTTCGCGCAACTCTATCATCCGCTGATTGTTGCTACGTAGAGCGCCGAGGCAAATTATCAAACTTAACACAAAACTAGCCACCATTAGCCAAATGTACATATTTGCTGGTAATCCTTGGTTTTTGTTTGACGTTGCCATTTTATTATTTATCTTCTTACCCTATCTTCGCACGCCGGGCGCCGTCCCGTCAAAACCAGCAAGCGGATTTTTGATTTCAGCTTTATGCTTTAAGCTTTCAGCTATAAACTATACTTATGCATATCTTCATCTCATAC
>JAYTJL010000019.1:0-8161 GCA_043731125.1 Candidatus Saccharimonadota bacterium | reverse complement strand
CTCAGTACAATCACATCACCTTGTTTGACTCGCATCGAAGGGACATCCACTCGTCGGTCATTAAACATAAAATGTCCGTGGCTAACCAGTTGTCGTGCTGCCCTTCGTGATGAGGCAAAGCCTGCCTTATAGACCACGTTATCAAGCCGTCTTTCCAAAAATTCTAGTAGCTGTGCTCCAGATGGCCCGTCAGTGCGCACTGCTTCGTCCATTAGTTTGGCAAATTGCCTCTCCAGCAGACCATAGAGTCGCTTAACTTTTTGCTTTTCACGAAGCTGCAATGAATATTGGCTAGCTTTAGGTCTACGGCCCATAGTGTTTTGCTGGCCAGGTAGTGCTGTGCGCTTAACCAAAGCCTTGTGGGCTTTAGGGTGCAGTGCATAGCCCTCTCGGCGTGACTGTTTGACTATTGAACTTGTATCTCTTCCCATTAGTTTAGTTCCTCTTAGCCTTTCTTGGTCGTACGCCACCGTGTGCAACTGGTGTTATGTCTCGGATGTTATCAACTTGGACCTTCTGTGAAATCAAAGTACGAATAGCCGCTTCTCGGCCCATACCGATGCCTTTTACAGAGACATCAACTTTGGTAAGGCCATAGTCTTGTCTGGCTTGTCCAATTGCTTTTTCAGCAGCAATCTGGGCTGCATAAGCTGTTCCTTTTTTAGAACCACGAAACCCAGAACTGCCAGCGCTTGCAGTAGTCAAAACTGCGCCCTGAGGGTCGGAAACCGTAATAATTGTATTGTTGAAAGTTGCGAGCACGTGCACATGTCCAACTGCTACGGTGCGTTTATTTTTCTTGCGCTTAGCGGGGACCGGTGCGGCACCTTCTTCTGTAATTGGCTCAGCTGGTGCTCCAGTTGCAACAGTTGTATCGTCCGTCTCAACTACTTTGTCTAATTCTTTATCCACAGGTTTGTCAGCCATAATTTAAGTCTTTGCCGCTACTTTCTTGGCAGTTCCACCAACTGTAACCTTTTTACCACGTCGTGTTCTGGCGTTTGTCTTGGTCCGTTGACCGCGACTAGGCAGGCTGGCGGCGTGACGCAGACCACGATAGGCCTTTATGTCTTTGAGTCTCTTAATATTACCTGCAACTATTCGGTGTAATTCGCCCTCTACAGTTAAGTCTGTGTTGATTACTTCTTGGATTCTGGAAATTTCAGCGTCGGTTAAGTCTTTGGTGCGAACTGTTGGTTCTACTTTAGCGGCACTAAGAATATTACCAGCTGTTTTTGGACCAATTCCATACACATAGGTAAGAGATATTTGAATTTGCTTTCCGTCAGGAATAGTAACACCAGAGATGCGCGCCATTAGAGACTACCTCCGGTAGTATTTGCCATTGACCATTTGCCGTTTTCCAAATATTTACCATTGACCATTTGCCATGCAGCTACATTGATAATTGATAGTTGATAATTCATTGATAAATGTGAATTGATAAATGTGAAATGGAGCATAGCGACTTAGCCTTGCCTCTGCTTATGCTTTTTTTTGAATTTATTAATAACATAGACCCGGCCTTTACGGCGGACTATAATGTCGTCTGGACTAATTTTCTTTACACTTGCACGCACTTTCATGCGGATCGACTCCTTTCAGAGTGACTCTCTGCTTATATTGTTGTTGTACGATAAAACCCTTATGGGTTTTTAAGATTCACGGAAGGTTATCCGACCCTTCGTAAGATCGTAAGGTGTCAATTCTACCTTCACGCGGTCGCCGGGTACAAGTCGAATATAGTTCTTCCTCATTTTCCCCGCGACGTGAGCTATGATTTTATGGCCGTTTTCGAGCTCTACTACAAATTGTGTTCCTGGGAGGGCTTCTACAACCGTTCCCAATAGTTCAATTACTTCCTTCTCGCGTGCCATAAATATAACTTTGTTAAATTATACACATCCACACTCTGTTTGTAAAGAGTTAATTTGACTAATTATTACACTAAGTCTCAACAGGCGATTTCTGGAAGATTATTTCTTTTTGGGTTTTTTGGAGGGGAGTTTTAGTAGGCTGGATTTGTTTGGTAGAAAACGCAAGTATTTAGCACCGGTGGCTGGCGTGGAGGCTTCTTCGTAGAAGTAATCTGGTTGTTCGTATTGGTCGTATGTAATCATCATTGCACGGGACTCTATCTGGCGAAGTGTCTCAAGAGAAACAGCTACCAATATAAGTATGCTGGTACCACCTAGCCCAAGCGCTACAGACGGGTCTACCCAAATTTGTGCCACTATTGGCATGACGGCCAGTAGTCCAAGCGCGCTAGCTCCAAACAGAGTAAGCCTGTTAACAGTACGGGAGAGATATTTTTCTGTTTGTTTGCCACTTCTAATGTTGGCTATAAAGCCTCCTTGTTTTTGCAAGTTTTCAGCGATTTCTTTGGAATTGAACGTCACTGAAGTATAGAAATAGGTAAAGACGAATACCAGTCCAAAGTATGTTAGTGGGTACACCCACGGCTTCCATCCACCGGCTGCAAATGTTTGCGCTGTTGGGTTTTGGAATAGTTCTGACAGAATTACACCCAAGTGCTCCATGCGGGTGTCGGAAGGAAAAGCTGCCCCTTGCCCCTGAGTCAATATTTGGCCCAAGAAACTCGGCACACTCAAGAACGCAACCGCAAAAATTATAGGAATAACACCAGCAGTTATAAGTTTGACCGGTAGTGTAGTGGTAACGCCTCCATAAGTTCGGTTACCTTGTACTCTCTTGGCGTAATTTATAGTTAGGCGTCTGGCCGCTTCGTTGAGTTTTACCACCGACCAAGTCATGAACACTACCGCTAGAGCAATGGCTGTAACACTAATCACTCCGCGCCTACTAAAGTCGTGGCCAAGAATTACCCATTTGTCTGATGCACCTGAAGCGCTGACCCAAATAGTAGTCTTACCAAGCTGTGTGAATAATGACGGAAGTCCACTGACGATACCGACTGTTATTAGAAGTGATATACCATTTCCAATTGAGCGCTCTGTAATTTGCTCGCCTAACCACATAAGTATCATTGCACCACCAGTCAGGGCTGCAATCATCAACACCCACTCTCCTGATGATGTATTGGCTGTTATGTCACCAAGCCCACCTATGCTAGCTGCCTGCTGACGAATAAGGTAGATTGTGCCAATTGACTGAACAATAGCTAGCGGGAATGTTAGCATACGAGTGTATTGGTTTATCTTCTTTCTTCCAAATTCGCCTTCTTTATTGAGCGCTTCTAGTTTGGGTATCGCCTTAGTCAACAGCTGCATAATAATGCTGGCGTTAATGTATGGTCCAAGTCCAACTAGCATAATAGAGAAGTTAGAAAGAGCTCCCCCAGACAACACGTTAAGGTAACCAAGCAGGTTAGACCCACTGGTTTGCTCGAAAAGGTTGTTCAGTACTTGCTTGAGTGTCTCTGGGTCGCCAAGTGGAACTGGAATATGTGCTAGGATACGGAATACGAGCAACATTCCAAGTACCGCCAAGATGCGCTTGCGCATCTCTTTGTGGCCTAGTGATTTAACGATAATCTTCCAGTTCATACTATGAGACACCCTTCTAAGGGTTTCTCTTCGCGCCGGGCAAAAAGTGTGATTTTTTCTCGGGCTGCTCTTCCCAGTTCAGACCATAAACTCATCTGTATTATTGTAACACTCTGCGGTGTTATTTTGTGTCGTCTTTATTGATTTTTGTGGAGACCCTGGCGACTTGCGCAATACTTTCAAAACTACCACCTGCATTTGCAAGCATTTTGATAGCAGAAGCACTTGCGCCCTGCAGCTTAACATCTTTCTTGGACTTTAGTTCGCCCTTCACGATAAGTTTTACCTTCACATGAGGTGTGCTTATAAGGCCGGCGTCTGCTAGCGTTTGGTTATCTATCTTGGTGGCTTTAACCTCTTCCAATTGTCCTGTATATACAGTTTCAACTGTAGGCCTGTGGCTTTTAAAGCCTCTTAGCTTTGGAAGCCGCATATAAAGTGGCATTTGCCCGCCTTCAAAGCCCGGTCGCACACCTCCAGATTTACGTGAGCCCTGGCCTTTAGTACCACGACCAGCGGTTTTACCCTGACCGGCGGCTATACCACGGCCTTTACGCGTTGGTTCTTTGTCTCGTTTTAGCGTAAGTTCGTTATACTTCATTCTTCGCTCCCTTTGGCTGTTGGCGCAGCGGCTGCAATTTTAGACTTTGAACTTTGGACCCTAGACTTTTCGTTTGTACGGGTTACCCATTTTGACGCAGGAACCATTTGGCCAAGAGCGTCTATAGTAGCTGCTGCAGTGTTTATCTTATTAGATGACCCTAGACTTTTAGACAAAGCGTTTTGGACACCTGCAACTTCCAGTATGGTCCTGACGACACCACCAGCAATAAGTCCAGTACCTGGTGATGCTGGCAGAAGCAATATTTTTGCCCCGCCCACCTTAGCAGATACCTCATGCGTTAATGTGCCTTTATAGAGTGGGAACTTAACAAGTCGTTTTTTAGCTGACTCAGCAGCTTTGGTTACAGCAACGGTTACGTCTGCTCCCTTGGCAATACCCATTCCTACGCTTCCTTTACCGTCCCCCACTACTACTAGTGCCTGAAAACGAAAGCGACGTCCTCCCTTAACCACGCGGGCTACGCGGTTTACGTTTATGACTCTTTCGTCAAATCCACTGTCTTCTATGACTCTAGTGGCTGCCATTTTTGGGTCTGTGTATGCCATGTTCTAAAACTCCATTCCTGCTTGGCGAGCAGCCTCTGCAAGTGCTTTTACACGCCCATGATATTTATAAGACCCACGGTCAAGAACAACCTTGCTTACCTTAGACTTGGATGCCTTTGCAGCAATATCCTTGCCTACAAGCGTGGCCTTTTCGGTCATTGTACCGCTAGCATTATTTCCCATTGTGGTTGCGTATGCCAATGTGACTCCCTTAGTGTCGTCAATAATTTGAGCACTAACGTGGATATTACTAATCTGGATACTAAGTCTTGGTCTTGATGAGTTTTTTGCAATTACTGTCCGCACCTTGTGCGACCGGCGTGCTGCTGATGTTCTTTTTGATTTGAGATAATTCATAGTTTATTCCTTACCGCTCTTTCCGCTCTTCCGCAGCACTCGCTCTTCGGCGTACTTAATACCCTTACCCTTGTAAGGTTCTGGTTTTTTGAGTGCACGTATTTCTGATGCAATTTGCCCAACCTGCTGTTTGTCTATACCACTAATTATGATTGTGTTTTGTTCGATTGCTGCATTAACACCTGGAGGTAATTTGTAAATTACGTCATGTGAGAAACCAAGGTTAAACTTTAAGTCTGTCCCCTGAGCTGCAACTCTGTAGCCTACGCCATTAATTTCTAATTTACGCTCAAAACCTGTACTAACACCCATTACCATATTATTGACTAGTGAACGCATTAGTCCGTGCTTTGCACGGTGAATAGCTTGGTCGTCAGCCCTAGTGACTACGGCTTCGCCCTCACCAACCTCTACGTTAATTCCGGGCATCGTAAATTGACTAAGACTTCCTTTTGGTCCAGTGACTTTTATCTCATCCTCATTAACTTCAACGCTCACTCCACCAGGCAGAGCAATTGGCATTCTTCCAATACGACTCATGTCTAAAATACCTCACATATAAGCTCACCACCGAGCTGTTTTGTTTTAGCTTCATCACCGGTCATCAGACCCTGCGACGTTGAAATAACGACTATTCCACGGCCTCGCTTTACTGATGGAATTTTATCACTACCAACATATCGGCGCTGTCCTGGGCGTGAGAGTCTCTTTATCGAACTTATGGTTGGATTGTTACCTTCTTTAGCAATTACTACTCTTAGTAATTTATGACTTCCGGCGTCACTAACTGAAGAGCCAAACAAGAAGCCGTTGTCGCTCAAGATGCCGACTACTCGCTCTTTTACACCCGAGTGAGGCAAGACAACTTCATGCTTTGACACAGCAATAGCATTGCGTATGCGAGTTAGCATATCGGCAATTGGGTCTGTACTTACCATGAGGCGCTCCTTTCAGTCGTTTTATTGGTTTGTGGGTGGTGAATTGTGGATAATTTAGTCATCGATTTTACCAACTTGCCTTAGTTACGCCAGGTATCTCACCTTTGCTAGCATGTTCGCGGAATGAAAGTCTCGAAAGTCCGAATTGGCGCATATAACCCCTACCACGTCCGGTCTCAATGCATCGATTTTTTGCTCTCGATGGACTGGAGTTGCGAGGAAGCATGGCTAGCCCTTCCAGGTCACCAGCTGCTTTGAGTTCTGCTCGTTTAGCGGCGTACTTAGCTATCATTTTTTTGCGCTTAACATCTCTAGCTATCATTGATTTCTTAGCCATTATTTACTCTCTTTCTCGTTAGCGTGTTGGTTGTCTGACTTCTCAAAAGGCATTCCAAACTTTTCAAGCAAAATCCTTGAGGCAGTCTTACTGCCATTTCTGATAACAAATATGACCTGCAGGCCATGTGGCGACGTGGTGTCTTCGAAGGTAAGTTCTGGAAATACCGATTGGTCAACAAAGCCAATGCTGTAGTTACCCTGTGCGTCAAAAGCCTTGGCACTAACTCCGTGAAAGTCACGCAACCTCGGTAAGACAATACTGATTAGCCTGTCGGTGAATTCATACATGCGCTCACCTCGAAGTGTTACTTTGAGGCCAATCTTCATTCCTTCTCGCAGTTTAAAGCTGGCGATTGAATTTTTAGCAACAGTCGGGACTGGGTTTTGCCCGGTAATTTTACGCAGGGTGTTGGTTGCTGTAACTAGGGCTTTCTTGTCTTCTTTCGCCCTACCAAGTCCAACATTGATGACAACTTTTTCAAGCGTAGGAATTTGATGTGTGTTTTTAAGGCTGAGTTCCTTTTGTAGTTCCGCAGCAAATTTTGTGTTAAATTCCAACCTAAGTCTCGCACCAGTTGGTGTAGTTACAGTTTTTGCCATATCTATTTAACCTCCTTGCCGCTGGTTTTTAGGATACGAATCTTGTTGCCTTCTTTGTCTATTGTATATCCAACTCGTGATGGCTTTTTATTCGCAGTGTCGGCTAATCCAACCTTGCTTACCCAGATTGGTTTGGTAATCTCTTCAATCGTCCCCTGCGGATGAGCTGTAGATGGTTTTCGGTGTCGTTTAACAATATTGATGCCCTCAACGGTAACTTTGTTGAGCTTTGGTAGTGCTTCAATTACTTTTCCGCTGCGTCCTTTGTACTTGCCACTCCGAACAATGACCTGGTCGCCTTTTTTTATTCTCATCTTAAACGACGGCTGACTTGTTACTGACGAATGACGACTCATTACAGCACCTCCGGTGCAAGAGAAATTATCTTTGAATAACCCATTTCACGTAGCTCTCTTGGCACAGGGCCAAATATGCGTGTGCCACGTGGGTTTTTTAAATCATCCGCCAGAACGACTACGGCATTATCATCAAATCGAATAGTTGACCCGTCCTTGCGACGTATTGTTGCTGTCGTACGCACCACGACTGCCTTAACGACACTCTTGCGTTTAACGGCACCACTTGGGTTGGCTGTTTTAACAGTGGCGACAATAGTGTCACCAACACGGGCATAACGGCGGCGCGTTCCGCCCAACACTCGGATACAAAGAAGCGACTTAGCACCTGAATTGTCAGCTGCGATTACTCTGGTCTCTTGTTGAATCATTTCACAGCCTCCGTTACTTCAGGTGCTTTTGGCTCTTGGCTCTTGGCTCTTGGCTCTTCCGGCACATCAGCAGTAGCATCAGTATCCCTAAAACCAATAGCCGCTTTCTCAATTACTTTTTCAAGGGTAAATCTCTTGCGCGCACTCAATGGGCGCGTCTCGACAATACTAACTTTGTCACCCATCTTTGCTTCATTTTTTTCGTCATGTGCCATGTATTTAGTCCTTACAGAATACTGCTTCTTGTAAATTGGATCTGTTTTGCGCCTAACTACGGTGATTACAATAGTCTTTTCTGCTACGTCACTGGTGACTTTTCCGATGATTGTTTTACCCATTTAGATGCTCTCCTTCACTAATTGTTCGCTCAATACGGTTAACATGCGAGCAAGGTCTTTGCGCTTTGCGCGAAGTACTCTTACATTGGTCATTTCACCGCTGTGCATACGTCGTCGAATTTCTGTAATTTCTTCACGTAAGTTAGAAGTCTCAGTAGCTAACTC
>JAYTJL010000018.1:0-19164 GCA_043731125.1 Candidatus Saccharimonadota bacterium | reverse complement strand
TAACTGATAACTGATAACTGATAACTGATAACTGATAACTGATAACTGATAACTGATAACTGATAACTGATAACTGATAACTGATAACGCGATTGTAGCTGGCCGGTTATAAGTTACAAGTTATTGGTTACTAGTAGATGTACCAGAAATTATTGGCTTGGTCAGGCGAAAGCAAACGGTAACTAATTCGTCCCCAGCCACCAGCGCCACCGCTAGTGGTGTCCATGCTGGCAAAGCCTCGTGAGTTCATGTCAGAAACCCAAACACTACCATCTTCGTTGACTTTTTCTACAAAACCAACGTGACCATAACAGCCACTGGGCGTCCAAATCACTGCCCCAGTAGCTGGTGCAGTTCCTACACTTAACCCAGCCTGTGCAGCCAGACCCTTCCAGGTGCAAGCATTACCCAGATTGCTTGGAATTGACCTACCAATTTGTGCCCTGCGAGTTGCCGCCCACCAGGTACAGTAGCCATAGTCATAGCCATTACTGCCATATATAGCTGTTGCGCCAAAAGCAAATCCACCACGCGACACACTACTAAACCTAACCACTGGTGGGGCAACTGTACCACCAGGCACCCAAACATACTCTCCGGGGTTTAGTTTGCCACTTTCGGCGTCATTAACACTAACAAACAATGCTTTGTCGGCTGTATATTTGCTAACCAGACCATCTATAGTGTCAGTACTTTTAACTAGATATGCTATCCCGTTACCCGGTGGAATGATGAGGTTTTTATCTGCCGCGACTGCGTCGCCGGTAAGGTCATTTGACCACCTGACACTATTAGCGCTCAAATTATAGGTAGCCGCAATACTGGTGATAGTGTCCCCTGCTTTGGTTATATATTTTACTATGTCTTTTTTTGACTTTTGAGATGTACTTACCAGTTGTGGTTTGGTAACCACGGCGTTTTCACTGGCAGCAACTGCCAACTGAGCACCCTCAGAGTCAGCCTGATTGCGAACCGCCGTTAGCTCAGCTAAGTCAGTCATTTGAGCAACCTCTCTGGCGATTTGAGCAGATGATAGTTTGTCTAGTGGATTAGAGACCGACGAAGCCGTAGTAACAACACTACTCACAGTACCGCTTCTTACCGTCTGACTAGCAGAACCACTGTTAATAATAAATACCGCTATGCCAACCAACAAGGCAATGTTGCCGAGTATAATACTGTATTTGGCCACTTTTTTACGAGTAGCGCGGTCTAGTTTTTTGTCATCAAAAGGATTAGCTGCGATTACGGTTTCCAGCGTTTCCCTAGTAAAAATTTGCTCTTTTGCCCTGCGAACAGAGCTTCGTAGTTTGTCTAATTTCATATTAAAGGGTAGAAGTGCTTATCTGGCTGGCAGCAAAGCGATTCTACCAAGCCTATATTATACCATATGAGGCCTGTTAACACTAGTTACAGGCCTCGGTACAATACTTATCAATCGCCTCTTGGTGTTCGACTGCGGTATGAGTAAAGTAAAGCGTTCCGTCGTCTCCAGCTACGAAATACTGGTAGTCAGTTGTTGCTGGTTTGGCAACTGCCCGAATTGCACTAGCCGTAAAGTTGCCTATTGGGCCAGGAGGTAACCCGGTAAGGATTCGGGTGTTGTACGGAGACTCTATAAAGACAGTTGGTTCTTTGCCGGCAAGCGCCGAAGCATAAAAAGCAGTCACATCAGACCCTAGCATTGTGCCTTGCTTGTAGCGAGTTAAAAATACTTGAGCAACAGTCGGTTGATCACGGGGGTCTGATGTTTCTTGTTCAACAATTGACGCCAGTATTATGCCCTGGTGAACGCTTAGTCCTTGAGCCCCGAGTCCGCTAACCACGTCTGCTGTCAAATACTTCTGCATTTCAATTAGTGACTGCCGAATAATAGTTTCAGCGGGTGTGTCTGACTGTTTTTGGAAGGAGTCCGGGTATAAATAACCCTCCAGACTAGCACCCGGCGGCAAATTGGACATTATAGGTAAGTCTGCGTATAGGTCTGGTTGAAGTGCGTAGTCAACCTGCTCTTCGGTGTAGCCAGCTTGCATGAAGGCTTTTTTTACTTGGTCTAGACGTTTGGCTGGCAGGATTGTCAACAAATTTTTAGCAACATCACCTTTGGCTATTTTACTTACAATTTCCGCAACGTCCATAGAAGGACTGAGTATATATGTACCCGCTTGCAAATTACTTATTTGATGCGACCTGACATAATTTTCAAAGGCTTTGGCGTTGCGTATCAGCCCAGCTTGCTCAAGACCATTGGCTATAACAGTCCTCGTGTCACCAGTAGAAACAGTAAAGTATTTTTTTTCTAACGACATACTCACCGGCTGCAAATTACGGTTGTACCAACCACGGAGTACAACAACACCGCCGACCAGTAATATTGCTAGCACAACTGCAACAATCAGCCAGCTTTTTTTAGTGTTTGGTTTTTTGAACTTGGTTTTTTTTAATTTCTTTAGCATGGCATTCTTTCTCCCGGCTCGGTCTTAAGAAAGTCGTCTAGGATCACTGCAGCTGCATTAGCATCTATGTCATGCACGCTGGAGTGACTCTTGGCGAGCTCACTTGTTAGCGCCTCGTCCTGAAAGTACCACTCAACCCCGTGAACAGGTTTAATACTTTTTACCCATTCACGGGTCCACTTGGTCTGGCCAGTTTCATTTCCGTTAAGGCTTCTTGGCAGTCCTACAACCACAACAGTAACATCGTACTCTCCTATAAGTTTTTTAAGGCATTCATTAATTCTTTCGGTAGCAACAGACATTAACGGTTCTGGTAGCCGCGCCACTGGAGAGGCCCTGGCTATCCCGGTTCGCCGTAGTCCCACATCCAAGGCCAAAATTTGACCGGAGCTAGGGTTCATTGTTTTTTGCTGGCTCCTTCTTTATGACTGGTTTTTCAGCTTTGACGACAATTGTAACTTTACTGGACTTAGTTGGTACTTTGGACACATAGAATGGGCGCATCTTTACTTCAACAGTTTTTACACCGGTTAATTTGCTAATCTGCGATTTAATTCCGGCTGATTTTAGTCCCGCAATTTGTTTTTTTATTGCCTCTGCATCGAGTATTGGGATAGCCGAGAGTGTTTGGTCAATATTTATTATCACATCGTTCGGTGTTGGGCCATTCTGATCAACAATGTTGGCACCAGTTAACACATCGTCGGTCTCAAGTTTTTGCTTTTTGGTGTTTACTTGCGACAGTGCTTGCTTTTTGACAGCTTCCTCGAGGTGTACTTTTTTAACAGTAAAAATTGTATGTGGGATTTTTATTGTCACAGACACGGTATTGCCCGGCTGACCAACAGCTGGAGTGGATGTTACAGCGGCCTCACCAACTTTGAGAGTTGACGGCAAGACATACTCGCCAGCCTTAGTTAGGTCTGCTTGGAACTTGCGTGCAAATGTATCCGCAGACTCAGTGGTGACCTTTTCTTTGGCTTTATCCAAATCCGCCTGAGAAACTATTGTTGTAATGTTATCTGTACCACCAGTAGTGGCACTACCTGTCGCTTCAACGTCACCCCTACCGGCAACCGTAAACGAAGATCCAGCGGCAATATTGTATTTACTGCCACCTGACTGTGCGCGAACCTGTGTTGAGCTAACAGCTTCGTAGTTGATACAGCTGCCACTAGCACTTACGAAACTGAAGCCTGTTGAACTTTGAGTAATAAATGTCAGCCCGTTTACGCTCACTCCTGTGCCGGCAGGGACAGCAGAAGGTGTGCTCAAGTTCGGTGCACAGGCCTGGGCCGTCATTGTTACGCTACCAGTGGCTTTTTCTCCATTGTTTTGTTGGCCAGTTGCGGTAACCGACTGAACAGACGTTTGTTCACTGGTTTTGGTTGCGATGGGGATAACTTTCTTCTCAGCGTTATATTCTTTAGCACTATCTGATGTTGTTAGAGCAAATTTGGTATCGACTGGAATGCTTTCGGTCTGAATAGTGATGGTTGCTGATGGCCAGACCCTTAGGGCCATTACCAGAACAACAATTAAGGCTATCAGCCCAACAATTCCCAGCACCAACAACAAACGAAACCTATCAAAGTTAGGTATTTTTATTTTGTTTTCGCGGGATTTTTTGGTCTTTTTTGATTTATCAGCATCCTCACCATCCGCCACGTCACCAAGCTCAACACTCTCTTCATCGGCTATGACAGCAAGCGCACCAACACTACGGTGATAGTCAAGAGTAGTCGGTACATCTTCAGCGGTCCCGGCCAGATCTTCAGGTATTTCGGCTTCTTTCTCACCTGTTTCTTTAGCTCCACGCGGTGCTAACGGGACTTCTGGTTTGCTTTGTAAGTTCTTGGCTACGTGAATCTTGGCTGCACCAGCTAGTGGTAGAAGCGAGTCTTCTGATGTTATTAGCACTACACTTTTACCTGCCTTGTCGGCGTTTCTCTTAAGCAGACGCATATTGACAATGCTCTGCAGGCTAGCGGCCCTTTTGGGCAACACTAAAGCCACAACTTTATTCTCAGCTGACTCAACTTTCTCAACGATAGCCGTGATATCGTCATCTGGCTCTAAGTAGATAGTGTCCTTTTGGGATTTTGGTGGTACGTTACTCATATTCGAAGTATCTTATTAAGTTTACCCTTAACGCTGTCCTCTTTGCCACCCCCACCGCTTGCCATTGTGTCCACTCCAACGCGAAGCAGCCCCATGGCTGTAATGAAGGTATGGTCAGTGACATCCCCTGTAGTATCAGTAATCCCAGCGACTTCATTGGGCTGTATATACTGAACAACGGGTTTTTTAGTGAAGGCAAGGGCATCGTGCCATTCACCATTTTGTAGCTCTTCTTTTAGCATCTCTAGGCTAGAACCGCCACCGCACAACAATATTCTGTTGGGCAACCTGTCTACTCCAGTAAATTCAGAAAGTGCTAGTTCTACACCAGTGGCCCAAACATTTAGAGTTTTTTGCAGCGATTTTTCAAGTTCTGGCTTCTTACTATCTACAACCTTGCCCTCGCTCAAACTGAGTTTGAGCGCTTCGGCCTTGGCAAAATCTATTCCTAAGTCTCTCTCTACTGCGTGGGTAAATGCTCGTCCACCAATTCCAAACATTTTTGTGCCTTCCACGCCTCCTTCATTAACAACAGCAATATCAGTTGTACCACCACCAACATCCATTAAAATTGCGCTAACATCTGCTGATGGTTCGTCACCAACAATTGACCGAGCAACAGCAAAAGGTTCGGCCGCAACTGCCAGTAGCTCAAGGTCTAACTCATGCGCAGTGCGTTCTAAGGCACCAATGTGTATCATCGGCGCAAAAGCCGTGTACATTTCTACCATAATGTCTTTACCTTGAAAACCGACTGGGTTGGTTACTCTATATCCGTCAATTTCTATTCTCACCAAGGCACTATTCACTAGTCGCACGTCAACTTCTTTGCCCCCCAATTCCCATGCCAAAGAAGAACGAGCTTTGGCCTCTGCTCTTTCTTGGACCAGTTGAATAATACGAGCAACTTCCTCTTCGTCGAGTTCTTTGGCAGAATTCTTACGAGTAAACCTAACTGTTGTAGTGGTACCCTTGACCAGCTCTCCTGCTATCCCCAAGACGGCGGTTCGCACACTGACACCGGCTTGTTGCTCGGCGGCGGCTAGAGCTCTGTCACAGTTGGCGACAACTCCGGATATATCCGCAATAGCACCGGCCTGCATGTCAGAAAGGGACTGATGCATCCTGCCGACTCCAATTATCTCAACTTTGTTCCCTGTTACACGGCCAACCAGCGCTTTTACATACTCTGTACCAATATCGAGACCAACTATGTAGTCTTCACCAGGAGCGGATGATGTTTTGCTCGCAACTTTTGAAACTTGATTTTTGACAGCCCCATGTAACGACTTAGCCAAATTGCCTGATTTTTTTGCAACCGAACCTAGAGCGGCTTTTTTGCCCGAAACATCAGGTTTTGGTTTTACGTCAGTACTGTTGTCGCGTATTTCCATTTTAAACAGATTGGTTTAGAAGCATTATCGGTATAAATTATACCATGACCAACTCTGTTGTGACCAACCCCGAGGTGTTATGTATAACTTACTGTAAAACGGCCTTTATTCGTCTGACACCCGAGGAAGATGATTCTTCTTTGATGATTTTGAACTTTTTCGTATATGGTGAGCCTGTCGAATCCATGCCACCCTCTCCAATAACCCCGGTGCGCTCTACATGAGGTCCACCACAGATTTCTCTGCTAAACGGACTGGCAGGATCGCCAATGGTATATACTTTTACCTTGTCGCCATACTTATCGCCAAACGCTCCTGACGCGCCGTTAGCAAATGCTTCTTTGGTGTTTTCTTCTTTCCAGGTGACGGGGAGGTCTTCGGCTATTTTTTGATTAACGATATCCTCGACTTGTTTGATTTGCTCGGGTGTTACCTTTTCGGTATGTGAAAAAATCAAACCTTGTACGCTCAGCTGTTATGTTACTACCGCGCTGAACAACGCCGCCGCCCAACACATTGTTGAGCGCCTGGTACATCAAGTGAGTTGTAGTGTGGTATTTAACCACTTGTTCGGAATGGTCTGCCAGACCACCCTTAAACATGCCTTGGGATGCTGACTGGCTCCGTTCTCGCTGCTCTTTCATCAAACTATCAAAACCAATGCGCCAATCATCTTCTAGTTCTATCTTCAAAGCTGTGGCTTCTTCAGTAACAAGCTCTACTGGAAACCCATATGTGTCATAGAGTTTGAAAATTACTTGACTTGTTAAGTATTTCTTGTCGCCTGCTAATTTTTCTAGTTCATGGATGCCTTTTCTAAGAGTTGTGCGAAAGAGTTTTTCTTCACGAACCATTGCCTCTACTACCTGGGCTTCATTTTCAAGTAACTCAGGGAAGTCACCCCTGTAAATCTGGGCAATGATAGGTGCGACTTTTTCACACAAATCTTGCTCTATGCCAAGATCAAAAGCATACCGAATAGCTCGGCGCATCAGTCGGCGCACCACATAGCCTTGTTCTTTATTGCTAGGATGCGCCCCATCAACAATTAAGAACATCGCGGCACGCAGGTGGTCAGCAATCACCCGCATACTTTGTGTGTGGTCGGCATATTTTTTGCCACTCAAAAGCTCAAGTCCCTCAATGATTGGCCAGAGAAGGCTTATCTTAAATACGTCTGGGTTGCCCAGGGCTGCCGCGGCTATTCTCTCTAGTCCACCGCCAAAGTCTACGTTTGGAGCCGGCAACTCTTCAAAGCCGTCTTTGGTTTTTTTGTAAGCCATAAAAACAGAATTGCCAATCTCTAAAAATCGGCCACAATCGCAGTTGGGATGGCAATATTTACCCCATTTTTCATCATGAGGAGTACCAAAATCATAAAAAACTTCGCTGTCTGGCCCGCCGGGTTCACCTACTGGCATATTTGCCGGCACACCGTTGCGACTCCACCAGTTTTTCTTAGCGTCATAGTAAAAAATGCGGTTGTTACCCGTCAGAAAATCAGTTTTGTAGCCATCTTCCTCGGTGCCGACGTCTACAGCCTCAGAGGTAATTCCTCTGCTGTTGAATAAATCCTTCCAGACCTCTGCGCTATCGGCGTCTTTGGCTACTCCGCTATTCTCATCTCCACTAAAACAGGTTACAAATAGGTTTTTGGGGTCTAGGCCAACTTCGTCTACCAAAAATGTGAAAAACCATTCTAGTTGCTCCGCTTTGTAATAGTCGCCCAGACTCCAGTTACCTAACATCTCAAAGAATGTTGTGTGGCGATTGTCGCCCACTTCGTCCATGTCTTCTGCTCTAAAGCAGGTTTGGCTATCCACTATCCTTTTACCGTCGGGGTGGGTCTCGCCTAATAAATAAGGAATAAGCGGTTGCATACCGCTACCGGTGAAGAGAGTTGTTGGATCATTTTGAGGTATTAAAAGCGCACGCGGCACCAGATTGTGGCCGTTTTGGACCATAAAGTCGAAATACCTCTGGCGAATCTCTTGAGCTGTCATTATAACCATTTTAACAAAAAAACACCCCTTTCAACAGGGGTGTTTTTGAGTGTCAATATTTGACTAAACTACTGGTGGTGTTGGTGTAGCTGGAGGTGTTGTTTCGTCAGCTGGAGGTGTTGGTGCTGGTGGTGCCGGTGCGCTGACATCCGGTGTTGGTGCAGCCGTTGCATCAGGAGCTGGTGCTGCTGGTGCGTTGTCTTTCTTTTTGAAGAAGTTGAATAGTCCCATGTTGTTACCCTTTTCTTATAAATTAGTATATATCCCTTTTATGTTACCACCGCTAATTCTAAACGACAATCCCCCCACCTAAACATTCTTCCCTGCTGTAAAAGACAGCAGACTGCCCAGGGGTGAGTGCTCTCACGTCTTCTTCTAGCACAGCGACCCACGTGCTGGTGTCAATCTGCTCCAGAGTCTTAACCGGCACCAATTTTGCTCTATGACGAGTTCTAACGGATAGTTGGTAGTTAGCCACAAGGTCTGGATTGATCCAGTGCATAGAAGTGAGCTTAATTGTATCGCTCCATAACTTCTCATCCTGAAGGTCAGTAGTAACGTATACCTCATTTTTGGCCATGTCTTTGCCGATCACATAGTATGGAAGCCCGCCCCCTACATCCAGCCCACGACGCTGGCCGATTGTGTAGAATATTGCTCCGTCGTGCGCGCCAATAACTCCTCCATTTTGATCGACTATCTTTCCTGGTGTGCTTTTAATGTATTGTTGCAAGAAGTCCTTGATGCCTACTTTGCCAACAAAACATATTCCCATGCTTTCTTTCTTCTCTGCTGTGACTAAATTATTTTTTATTGCAAGTTTTCTTACTTCTGGTTTTGTCAGTTCACCAAGTGGAAATATGGTCTTTGACAGTGCTCGTTGAGTAGTTCTATACAAAAAGTAGGTCTGGTCTTTATTCTCATCTTTTGCCCGCAAAAGATGAGAACTTTTGGCTAGAGCGTGCTCCACGCGAGCGTAGTGGCCGGTGGCAATATAGTCGGCACCGTCAGCCAAGCAAGTATTAAGAAATAGTTTGAACTTAACTTCTTGGTTGCACATGATGTCTGGGTTTGGCGTATGGCCTGCTTGGAATTCTTCCAACATGTAGTCCACGACTTTGTGATGGTACTCCTTTTCAAAATCATACATCTTGAAGTCAATTCCCAGTTGCACGGCTATTCGCTTAGCATCTTGGTAGTCATCCATCCAAGGGCAAGGCATTCCAGGCAAATCCCGACTCCAATTCTTCATGTATACACCCACCACACAGTACCCCTGCTCTTTTAGCAACAAGGCTGCGACAGAGGAATCAACCCCACCAGATAAACCAACAAAAACTGTCTTCATCAGGTATGAGTTTAGCACTTCAACAGATTAAGAACTACACCGGTGACTTGCCGCGGCGTAAGTTGTCGCGTATCTTCTGCAACTGGTGCTTTTTACCCAACCAGAAAGTAGATAGCAATATCGGAAACAGCAGTCCTAGTATTATCCAAAAAAATATCGGTATTTGAGGCGTTCCGGCAGCAACCGTATTACCACTAGCGTTAGACTGCTGAATAGGACCATTTGCAACACCCACTACCTGCAAAAAGGCTGATTGCCCAGTAGAGTCTGTGGCCTTGATTATTATGTTGTATATTCCCGACTTATTATAAGTGTGCTCTAGGTCTAGGTTGCCAGGTTCTGCTCTACTTATAAGGTCTGTTTTGCTGTTATCCCCCCAGTCAATGCTAATAGCGTACGGTCCCTTTCCACCGCTTAATGTGATTGGCCAAGTTAATACACTGCCTGGGTCGGCACCCCTCTTGGCGTACAGAGTAGTCAGCGACAAGCGTGGACCGCTCGCAGCAAAACCAGTGCTAAAAGTTACGCTCACGAGGTTGGAGTCTGGGCTGGATTGGTTAAGTGCATCATATTGCCTGGCGACAAGATCATTCTTGCCATCAAAAAGGTCTATCTGCATAGAATAACTACCCCCTGTGCAGACAGCCGATCCTGCAAAAACATTATTTTTAAAAACCTGCACCAACAGATCTGTTTTGCAGAGGCCACTGACGTTAATTGGTAGGCTACTAAAACCCTGCCCGTTGGTAGGAATATTAATGGTAGGCGCCTGGGTAGGAGGAGTTGCAGGGATAACACCTTCAATGCCAACGGAGCCGTCTTGGGTTGCAGCAAAGGTCACAGACGGCAAGCCAAAAGCCAACAGCCAAAAGCCAACAGCCAAAATGGCTACGGGTCGGATAAGGTTTTTATATCCCACCTTCTTCTCTTTTCTAAACTTTACTAATACCCTCTATGAGAGTCGCGCTGATGAGAGCCTTTTTTGTAACGACGGCGAGCATAGAGTGCACTAGCAACAAGCAGTGCTATGACAGCAATGATGGCAATAAATATCCAAGCAGGAAGATACCAGAAGGTTTTACTAAGCACTAGTACATCCGAACCTTGACCGTAGGAAACATTGGCTGTAACGGTGTAACGACCTGGCCGATTGACGTTAAATATTTCGTTAATAAATGTTCTTTTACTGTTGGGGAGTACGTTGGACTTTACTTTTTGGCCGTTCAATTGATAGCTATAGACTCGACCACCAAAAGTTCGTCTAACTTCTATAGTCCCGTATGGCTTAATGAAGCCATTTCCTAGGTTGTTGACTTCCACACCTACACGGTTGGGCTGTGAGAAAAATAGGCTACTTTCACGAGGGCTGTTTTTAGGGCCACTATATACATGCAAGCCACTCAGTTGGACTTGCTCTTTTATCTGTCCAGGTACGGTTACCAAAACAATGGTGCCGACGCTTGCGGATAACGATACTTCTCCGGGTGCTGGGGTGGATCCAGGAACAGCTGGTGAAGCTTTGTAGCGAATTACTCCGTAGTATGCGCCCGCTGGTGTATCTTCAGGGACCTGAATAGTTACCGTCACCTTCTTTTGTTCACCGATTGCTAAGGGGACGTTATCCAAACCAACAACAAACTTTCTAATACTGTTTGGCGATGGGTCTTGAGTATCTGATATTAACTGAGGGTTACCCGTTAAGTTGTCTGCTTCGAAATCATTAATGGCGGCTATGGCATTGAGCGGATTGACGGTAATATTTTTGAGTGTGATGTCTATTTTATCGGCTTGGCCCGGCTTGAGGGTAAATTCAGAAATAGTCGGTGTTATCGATAGCCCACTGCCTGTAGGCGTCTGCGCGCTAACAAGCGTAGTTAACAGCGCGGGCAACGCTAATGCCACCAAAACTAGTATTCTGTATTTAGATATAAATTGCCCCATATAATATGTGTTCTCAAATAGTATAGCAAATATGCTTGCTAACGATAAACCCCTCTTGTGCTTTTTCATCAAAATGAGACCGTAGCCAAATAAGTGAGGGTTGTTGAGTAAATACCTGCTGGCTGCGGACCAGCAGCATTGATAAGATAGCTAACTGTCATGCGTGTGTAATCAGATGAGAGAGTGGAACTTGCAATAGAGTCACCGTCATTATAGGTGTAGAAGTTGGGAAAGTTATAGTTGAGAATTGGCAGACCCGTCCCAACCCCGAATGGCTCCTGACCGACTGCTGGAGCTGTATTAGACCGTAGGTTTAGCCCAAACTGAGACGAACCAATTACCGACGGTAGTGGAGTGGCAAGTGACGGAATAATATTGTTTCCAGATGTCATAGTGTTGCCTAGGGCATACACCACATAACCACTGGGGTCATTTGTTGCTGTTGAGAACTGAGAGGTAGCCGCGTTGGCTGATGACTTTGAAATGATGCCTAGGTCGATGCTGTCACCGATAGTAGATGTGCAGTCCAACGCAACACTAACCCCAACACAGAAATTGAGAAACGGTGGTATATAGGCAGACACGTCTAAAACAGGGTTGATGGCAAATGCAACAGCTCCCTCGTCTATACGCGGTCCACTGCCATCTATTGCTGCGTGGGTACTAATTTGAATAAATTCAGAGTGTGGGGCATTGGTTGGGTTGATGATGTTATTTAACACATAGCTACTTGGTACGGTCGCGGCTACAGCGGCCGACCGAGTTAAAACAATCATATTAGGGGTAGAATTCACGGTATCAATGCTAAAACCCGTGTTGCCTGACTGTGAAGAGAGAGTTGCCCCGCTCAAGTCCAGCCCAACCGGGGGGTCGCAGGACTGGTCGAAGACAGGAGTATTCTCACAGTACAAAAAAGTAATAGAACCAAGCGCGACAGGACTGCCAAAAGTGAAATTAAACGTGTGACTTGTGTCAGAGCCTGGAATACCAGACCCAACGCTTATATTGCGCAAGGTTAACTCTGCCGCACCCGCTCCCCTAATAACAATAAGTACTGCTAGGACTACAGCTAGAAAGCTACTGAGCGCCAGTCTGCGAAGTGGTGTTGTCTTTCCCACTACAAACTATCCACTGCTACTAATAAGTTGTTACGGCTACAAAGTCTGTCTGAACTGTATAGCTACCAAAAGGCGTGATCAGTGCTGAGGTGGCGGCGAACTTCAGCAGAAGAGCTTCATCATCAACATAGGTTGAGGAGGAGGCCACTTGATCGAAAGTACCTGTTTCGTCCCACGCATAACCGCTAGTTGACGTGCCAGATATAACTCCAGAGTCTGTGAAGTTGGTTGTGTTGCTCGCGGTGCCGTCGCCATCATATTGCGTGTCCCTAACAAGGTTATAATTTGTCGAACTGAACAGGCAAGCATAGCTCGTTGTGCTATCACAGCTCACTCCAGCAATTGTCATACCAAAGTGTTCTGTTCCAGAGACAATAGTCCCCTGTGTTGTTCCTCTTGCATTAATACAACCATCTGTCGAAACAGTACCAGCATTACAGTTTGCACCAGATATACGTAGCGTGCCAAGGTGGTTGGTGCCAGTAATAGCCTGTACGGCATCATATGAAACCGTTGTGCCGTTTTGTGAGTTAGTTCTTAACATAACCAGGCCATTAAGGTCATCGCCTCCGTCAACAGCATCCACGGGCGAAACGTTCACGCCACCAGAAGACAATACACCTATATTAACTCCTGTTCCTGTCACACCCGCACAGGATGTTGGTAGGGTGGCGGTTGTTTCGGCGTCATTTACAGAAGTTGAACCAACACAGAAGTTGAGTACTTCAGCTACAGCTGCTGATGTGGTTAGCGTTTGAACAACTGCGGACGCCGTAACCCCGTAGTCTACAAATCCAGCCCCAGTTGTGTAGTTATTGGCGTTATATAGTCCAACGCGAGCGAAGAAGGTGCTATTCACTGTTGATGGGTTTGTAATGGTGTCAAACCGTATAGTTCGCGAAGTGGTTGTCTGGGCTGTTGCATCAGTTCTGTTTGCGCAAATAATGCTAGCACTCGGCGTGCAATCATTGGCTCCAGTACCATCAATTGCAAAGTTGGTAGCGCCTTGCCAGCCTGTTTGTGTGCCATATGTAACACCAGTAAAGCTCAGCCCAGCTGGTGCTGAACATGTACCAACAGCAGTGGTACAGGCTTGTACTTTTATTCCTTCAACGTCGCTAGTTGTTGAAACCGTGAAAGTGAAGGTGTACTGAACCCCCACCTTGCTCGGTACGCCAGAAGATATAGCCAATGATCTGGCTGTAATCTGACCAGCTGCCGAAGCCTGTTTTATAACAAGCACTGGCAATAGCAATGTAATTGCCATAATGGCGATGGCAAAAAACAAACCAACTTCTTGTATCTTGGCTTTCATTGTCTTAAGTTTATGCTTATTCATTTACTTTTTCCATACAACCTTAATATACTGGCACCGCCACAAAATCCGCTTGTACCGAATAGCTACCAAAGGGAGCTACCAGCGCGATACCTGCGGCGAATTTAAGAATCAATGCCTCATCTTCAACAAATCCATTTGGGTTGGTTGACGCCGCAATCGGCTGAGCCGTCCCTGTCTCATCCCATGCATAACCATTAGTGGTAGTACCACTGGTAGTGTCAGTATCACTGAAGTTGCTAGCGGCATTGGTACCGTCGCCGTCGTATGGAGCACTTCTGACTAAGTTGTAGTTGCCACTAGAAAAAGTGCAGGTATAGTTGGTGCCTCCGTTACTACCACAGTTGGTTGCTGCAACTGTCATTCCAAATTTCTCAGTCCCAGCTGAGAATGTTGCTTGAGTAGTCCCTTGTGCGTTAATACAACCATCGGTGTTAACAGTACCGGCATTACAGCTGGCACCAGATATACGTAGGGTTCCGAGGTGGTTTGTGCCAGAACTAGCTTGGACAGCATCATAATAAACCGTCACTCCATTGCTAGCGTTGGTTCGTACCATGGCCACACCATTGTTAAGATCTCCTCCGTTGGTTGAGGTTACGGGGGATATGTTGATGCGACTCGAATCAAGCACACCAAGGTTGAGTGTTGTACCAGCGACAGTAGTACAGTCACCGGCCACGCTGGTTGTGGCGTCATTAACAGCTGTTGAACCAACACAGAAGTTAAGAACTTCCGCAACACGGGCGCTAACAGTAAGTGTTGCGACTATGGCGCTGGCCACCGTACCAGTGTCAGTGGATGTGGTCCAACCAGTATCGGAATAAAGGGTGATGCGTACAAAAAAGGCCGTATTGACAGTTGATGAATTAGTCTGAGTGTTCCAGGCAATAGTTTTGGCAGCGGCTGATTCCGCTGCTGCTTGGGTACGAGTTATACAAAGTATATTGTTGGCAGCTGTACAGCTGCCGCTTCCACCGGTACGGGTGAAGCCTGTCGTGTTAGTCCAAGACCCGCCCACTGTACCTTGCTGGGTGCCCTGGTTAATGTTCATTCCTGTTGGGGCTGTACATGTTCCGACCACAGTAGTACATGCTTCAAACTTCACTGACTGTATGGCCGACGCAGAAGACACATAAGTAAAGCCGTAGGTGTAGATAACACTAGTAGCACTGACAACCGCAGATGAAAGCGTCAGCGACCTTGAAGTCAACTGTGCTGCTTCTGTTTGAGTCATAGTTAAAAGTGGGAGTAGTGATGATATAGCTATCAAGAGTACCGTGAAAGGTAGTGACACCCCACGGAAAAAACGCCCTACCGCCCGGGGTAAATACGTGCACATCCATAAAACCTCTTTGAGTTTTCTTCCCATAGCGCCCATTGCTACTATTTATAGCACGAGCGCTTTACAGATTGCAATAAGAAGTTAGCAAAGAAGCTAATCCCTTAGTGTATTTTTTACTCTAATATGTTGTAACGGCTATGAAGTCAATCGGCACAGTATAGGTACCAAAAGGTGTTATAAGTGCAGAAGTTGCAGCTAGCTTGAGTATAAGTGCTTCATCATCAACATAAGTTGACGACGCGGCAACTTGTGTAATTGTGCCGTCATCAGCCCATGCGTACTGATTGGTGGTAGTACCCGCAACGGCGTTGGTATCATTGAAATTGGTGGCATTATTTGTACCGTCGCCGTCGTATGAGGCGTTTCTGACTAAGTTGTAGTTACCTGCTCCGAATGTGCAGGTATAGCTGGTAGTGCTCTCACAATTAACGCCAGCTATTGTCATGCCAAAAAGTTCGTTTCCATTGGTGAGAGTCGTGGGCGCTGGGTTGTTATCTATACAACCATCAGTTGTTATACCATTAGGTGAAGCCGCACCGTTGCAGTTAGCACCAGATATACGTAGCGTGCCAAGGTGGTTGGTGCCAGAAATTGCCTGAACAGCGTCGTATGACACTGTTGTTCCATTGGTTGAATTGGTACGCAACATCACAAGTCCGTTAAGGTCGTTGCCCCCATTAACAGTTGTAACTGGTGAAACGTTCACCTGCGACGTAGACAACACCCCTATGTTGACAGAAGTCCCAGTCACAGCAGAACAATCGGCTGGAATAAGACTCGTCGCCGTCCCGGCGTTAGCAGCAGTGCTACCTACACAAAAGTTAAGCACCTCGGCCACAGCGGCTGTAGCATTGAGTGTCTGAACAACTGCGGACGCCGTAACTCCATAATCTTGGATATTTGCTCCTCCCGTATAGGCGTTGTCAGCAAAGGTAGAAACCCTAACAAAGAAGGACACGTTGACCGTAGAGGGGTTGGTAATGCCTCCAAAAATGATGTTCCGAGACGTTGCTGTTTGGTTTGTCGCATCAGTCCTATTTGAACAAAGTACATTCGCAGCAGGTGTGCAGGTATTGGCACCAGTAGCATCTACAGCAAAGTTTGTTCCACCTTGCCAGCCAGTTTGGGAGGTAAATGTCGCAGCGCTAAAGTCAAGCCCAGCTGGTGCAGTACAAGCATTAACAGCCGTAGTACAAGCTTCGAATTTGAGGCTCTGAACGGTACTCGTTGCTACAACCGTAAAAGTGAAGGTATATCCTACGCCTGTGTCGCTTGGGATAGCCGAGTCAATAGCCAGCGAACGCAGCGCTATTTGACCAGCTCCCGAAACCATTTTGTTGGCAATAACCGGAACCAGTACAACAGCCGCAATCACCAGATATAAACTACCACGAAAAACATGCTTTTTAGCACGTAAGACAAGTGACGAGCGTTTGGTTTTTTTCATCTGTTTTGGGCAGTCTGCCTTGCTGTTTGTTTTCGCTAACCTGTTATTTTTATAGCACAACAGGTATCAGTATGCAAGGAAATAATGTTCAATTGTCAACGTGTTCAATATTCAATGAATGCAAAAATGCATTGAATAATTAATGCATTAAATCATTGTCCATTCATTGTTTTCGTTGTCCGAGTTGAGTATTGAGCGTTGAATCAGTAGGAAGCAACAACTACGAGGTCATGAACCATAGCGTAGTCACCAGCCGGTGTATCAATTTCTGCGTTTGCTATGTAGCTTATGGTGTATGTAGTCAGGCCCCATCCGCTGCTTCCGGTCTGGGCAATAATATCTCCGACAACATATTTATATTGATTGGCTATGTCATAGCCACTGGCAGCCTGCCCGGCAGCAAAACTGCTATCAGGGAAAGGAACAGGTTCGGCACCAAATGCTGCTGGCGAAGTATTAGCCTTTAAATTTATTCCAAACTGCTCAACACCTACTGTTGGAGCTGATTGGGTTGCCATACCAGCTAGCGTATGAGGGGAAAATCCTGTCGAGGTTGGTGGTTGACTCATTGTTTGAATCGTATAACCGCTGTCCAGATAAGTTCTTACGTGAAAGTTAGCAACTCCCGTGTTTGTCGCAGCATCACTTAAATAACCCAGGTTGACAGACGAGGTATCAATTCCCATCTCTAAAAAAGGTTCATTTGGAGTAAGGAACCCACTGTATGCTGCGTAATTTGTACTGCTCACTCTACCTACGCCAAGTGCACCAACAGAGCTTTGAGCTTTGTAATTAGTCGAAGCAGAGTCCAAATCACCCCCTGTACCAAAAAAGGTCTCGTTGCTTTGATAGTTGGACGAACTATACTGTGCCGAAACAATGGCTGGCGCTAGCACCACAACTAGACTTAGTAACGAAACAAAAAGACGTAAGCGTTTCACTGGCTACATTATAGCGCTTCAAAACTTTTAGCGACGCGTATCAAGGTTTGGGGTCTAACATCAGGAGTGGTTTCCCGAAAAATAACAACAAATTGTACAGGGGTTCCATCTTTTCGTTTCATATTCAACCGGTAATCACCACCTACCATGGAAAGTTGCACAAGATAGTTGGGGTTGTCAGGGTCACACAGCATAGTAGCGTTGTCTATGACAACTGGTTTAATAATATGTGGGTCCTTGCCATATAGCTTGCCGCACGGTTCCGATGTAGAAGTTACGTCAAGACTATTTTCATTGACTAACCGTACAGGCAGTACTCTTGGTGTAGCCAAATTTAGGGGTATTGGTACTTGGTTTACATAAACAATCATCTGCGACAAAATGTCTCTTTTGCGGTACTTATCGTAGATGAAGATATTTGGAGTAGACCTATTCTTTTCTAGCACCCACTTCGACGTATCTTGAAATTTGAAATATGGCGATGTCATGGTTACCAGGTTGTCAGAGATTATTCTGGTCTCAATCTTTGAAGCCCTGGACTCTTCCGGGCCTTTGTTGGCCAAATCAAAAAGTAGCCACACCAAACCGATGCTAACCACTACAACAAAAGCTGTAGTCCAGCGCATCCAGTTACGAAAACGGTTGTAACGATAACCGCGCACGCTACGCCGGTATTCATATTTGTGGTACATGCTCATAGTTGATTGTGGTCTTTGTTTAGAAGTGGTAAAAAGTCGAACTCAACTATATTATATAAGGGTAACCATAATGTGGGAAAACTTTAGCTAATGCCCGAAGGACAACCAACAGCCCAGGAACCAGAAGAAGAGTCCTTAGACAATACGCCTGAGGAGTCTAGTGCCGCATCCCCCGCTACCGAGGAGGCCTCAGTTAAAGACCCCAAAAAACCCGACAAAAAAAACAACAGCATGTCTGGTACGTCGGATGACTCAACAAAAAAGGTTGGCAAATTCCGTGGATCAAAAAACATATACTTTTATATCTACATCTTGGTCATTATATTAGCTGGATTGATAATTGCAGTTGCCTATATCTACAACAAGCGCGCGCCCAAGACAGCCCCGACTACCACCAAGTCGCTAACTAGCCAACAGCTCTCTCAATTGCAGGGACCAACTACTATTGTTGGCGATCCTAAACAGACGCTAGACATTCAGAGTAATGCCATTTTTGAAGGAGCAGTCTTAACCCGAGGCAACATGGACATTGCTGGGTCACTAAAGCTGGGCGGTGCACTTTCACTACCAAATTTCGCCGCTACAGGCGACGGTAGCGTGGGTAGACTGGCAGTTAACGGCACGCTCGGTGTTGCTGGTGATACTACCCTTCAAGGCCAAGTAACCCTAGTAAAAAGCCTTACTGTGCAGGGTTCTGCTAGTGTTAGCGGAGCTTTCTCTGCCGGCTCAATTAGTGTTGCCAATTTTCAACTGACAGGTGATTTAACAATAGCCCGTCATTTGATCGGTTCGGGTGGCGCGCCAGGCAAAACAAACGGCACAGCAATTGGTAGCGGTGGCAGCGCCAGCCTCAACGGCAGCGACACTGCAGGAACTGTGTCAATCAACACAGGTGGGAGCCCACCGGCAGGTTGTTTTGTAACCATCAACTTCGCCTCCAAATTTGATTCCATCCCACATGTGGTTGTTAGTGCCTCCAACTCCTCCGCTGGTGGCCTTAACTACTACACTAATCG
>JAYTJL010000017.1:0-8132 GCA_043731125.1 Candidatus Saccharimonadota bacterium | reverse complement strand
GCACCTACGCTGCGTTCCAGGAAGGAGCAGGGACCGGCGCGCTTGTAGCGTTGGTATACCTTTGCATGCAGGCCATCTGCTTCTGCCTCAGTATGAGGAAGAAGTATCGCAAGGAACACATGGGACGCTTCGATATCCCTCTGGGGATCGGTGCGGTCGTTTTTCTTGTGTTGTGGCTTGTCATCGGCTGGCCAGCAGTGGTGGCGGCGCTTGTAGCCGTTGTAGCTGACGCCATGGGTCTGTGGCCGACGCTCAGCTCTGTCAGGAGAGATCCGGCGAGTGAAGCATTTGGCCCTTGGGCTCTTGGGTCGGTTGCGGCTCTGCTCGCCATTCCCGCTATCGCTGAACAGAACGTTGCGAGCATGGCGTATCCGGTCTACCTTGTGATCGCAGAAGCCGCAGTAGCCGGAGCAATTCTGCTTGGAAACCGAACATCAAGGAGGTGAAACTACACAGCCCTGCAGGGGACCGGTTGCTAGTTGTGCGTGAGCACAGCTAGCCCCGGTCCCCGAAATAACCTATACTTTTATAAATGAGACATGTGAATATCGAACTATTATGACTACGACCACAGACATTTATGATCATTTTAAGCCAAGAGACTATTTAAATTACTACTATAACCGCATAGACGATGAGAATCGTAGTTTGTTAGAATTTTTTGCTGAGTCATATAAGGGTGTTCCAACAGATGCACATATGATTGAATTTGGCGGCGGACCTACGGTCTATCAAATTATATCGGCAGCTAAATATGTCAAAAAAATTGATTTTTGTGACTATCTTCAATCAAATATTGATGAGATAGAACTTTGGAAGGGTGGTAGTGCAAAGGCGTTCAACTGGGATAATTTTATTAGACAAGCTCTAGATATAGAAAGACATGCCGTAAATGAGTCAGCTGTAAAAGAAAGATCAAAGCTAGTAAAGAATAGCTTGAGTGAATTGCTACAGGGCAATGCTTTTTTAACCGATCCATGCGGTGAGGAGTATAGGGAAAAGTATGATGTAATGGGCCTAGTTTTTGTGCCTGAAGGGATTACTAATTCCAAGCCTGCCTGGGAATCTGCACTAAAAAATATATTAACTCTAATTAAGCCAGGGGGTATATTAGTTACTGCTGCAATCCTCGGTGCAGACTATTGGCATTCAGGGCCACAGTCAATTCCAGCTGCAAATTTAGTTGAAGCTGACTTCAATGACACATTTCCTAAGTTGGGGCTAAGTATTATTACAAAAAGAACCATCCCTTCAGAAGTACCAGATCCGGATGACCCTGATTTCACAGGTTACACTGGCATGATATTTATCAAAGCCGTTAAAACATAGCCAGCCAGCTATTGTAATAACTTAAGCAATTAAATATGCTATTCATAGATGCTACAAACTATTCTTCGTAATAAGTTTACATATTGGATATTAGCACTATATTTTATTGCTATTGGTTGGTGGCTGTACCTCCAGTCCAATGAAGATGCTAGCTCATACTACTTTTATGCCTACTACTCCTCAATAAGTTTAAGCGGTGGTCTCTATGCCATACGGACATCATTTAAAAAATGGGGTGGTACAAAAAGCGTTATAGGTCGTGGAGTAATTGGACTTGGAATTGGTTTACTGGCCCAGACTTTTGGTTTATGGGTGTATACCTACTACAACATTGTAGCCGAGGTTGCCATACCATACCCTTCGTTAGCTGACATCGGATACTTTATGTTAATTCCTGCGTATACTTATGCGGCGTTAATGTTTGCCTGGGCGGCCGGAGCGAAGTTCTCACTAAAAAGCGGACGCGGTAAATTACAAGTTCTTTTAATTCCAGTAATTGCTCTTATCGCAGCGTACTGGTTATTTCTAAGAGACACGTCACTTGATCTGTCAGACCCTATCAGGTCCTTCTTAGATGCTGGCTACCCGTTGGGTGAGATAATCCCGGTATCTATAGCACTTCTAACTTTGACACTATCAGCCAAACTACTCGGGGGGACTATGAGGTCAAGAATACAATTCTTGGTCTTTGCTTTCTTCCTTCAGTTTGTAGCTGAGTATACCTATTTATATCTTGTGGCAACTGAGAGATTTGTAGACGGAAGCTGGTCAGATCTGCTGTACTTTACATCTTACGCTGTGATGAGCCTTGTAATAATTAGCTTTAGTGAGTACGAGTGATGGACGTTTACTCACAAATAGCAACAAACATCGTCAAGTCTCAAGAGACTATAATTGGTCCCGTTGCGCTAGAGCAAGCTAAAGCCGTACCAGGAATAAAAGTTGGGTCTGATAAATCTGTATCTGTTGTTGGGGACAATGGAGCATTCGTAATTGATGAATTAGTCGAGAAGTACAAAGAGTTATTTGGGCAGATATCAGTAGAGGTGTGCAAAGAGGCCGCTGGGTCATTAATAGATAAGTTACCAGAAGACAAGCACCCCAAGAGCCTGGAATAGAGACAAACCAATAACTTATAACTCGTAACTAATAACTCATCACCAATAATTAGTAACAATTAAAATCAGCTATCAGCTACTGGTGGTAAATGTTAAATAAATGCTAATCGGCAAATGACCAATGGTAAATTGTCTTCGTAGGATGGTATTCTATGGCTAGCAGTTTATGACAGAAAACACTTATCAAAAACCAGCCAAACGTCTAATTAACAAGCGAAAACAGCTTGAAATAAACCTTGAGCATATTACTCAAGAGATGTATAAGCGTAACCGTGAGCTGGCAGATACCAACCGGACGCTTTCACTGTTGCGAACAATCGATACTCTTGTGTTGGACGCCGACAACAGCCTAACAGAGATATCGGGGCAGATAAGCCGGAGTATTACCGAAATAACAGAATACCCATTTGTGGCAATATTTGGTCACTCACAGCACAGTTTTTCCCAACTAGAGGTGTTGGGCTATAGCGCCAAAAAGGAAATGCTAGCCACCGGCCATAAATTGGTTCTGCCATCTGAGCTGAGACTGCACACAAACCACGTTTGGTTTAGGGACGCTAAAAAAAGTCTGGTGGTCAATTTAGGTGCGGATGCACCCGGTAGGGCTGAGCGAATTCTAAAGATTGACAAGGACAACGCCGCCAATTTACTGGAAATATTACCTGTATCATCTGTTTATTTACTAAAACTCAAAGCCCGGGGAAAACTGGTAGGCCTGTTGTGTGTTGGTTTTACGGGGACGTCACATTCAGCTGAGGAAGATGGGCCTTTTATTGATCGTTTAGGTGAGGCTATAGGGGTAGCATTGGATAATAAGATATTATTTGAAGAAAATAAGAGGGTGGCAGCTCAGCTAAGGCGTTCTAACGCTAAATTGAAGGCCCTGGACGCTGCCAAGGACGAATTCATATCTATGGCCTCTCACCAACTAAGAACACCCCTGACGGCTATAAAAGGCTATATAAGCATGATTTTGGACGGTGATGCCGGTGTGGTTAAGAAAGAACAAAAAGCCATGCTACAGCAGTCTTTTGATGGGGCACAACGGATGGTATATCTGATATCTGATTTGTTGAATGTTTCACGCATGCAAACAGGGAAGTTTGTTATAGATAACCAGCCATCTAACTTGGCAGATGTGGTTGTTGGGGAATTGGCTCAACTAAAGGAACAATCTGACGCTAAAAAGATAGAACTTATTTATGATAAGCCAAAGAGTTTTCCGATGGTTAACATAGACGAGACCAAGATAAGACAGGTGATAATGAACTTCCTGGACAACGCTCTTTACTACACGCCGAATGGTGGCAAAGTGCTAGCAAAGCTAGAGGCAACAGAACAGTCGATTGTTTTTACTGTTACAGATAACGGTTTGGGTGTGCCGAAGTCCGTACAGCACAATTTGTTTAGCAAGTTTTTTAGGGCTGACAATGCTAGGAAAATGCGACCAGATGGTACTGGGCTGGGACTATTTATGGCTAAAAAGGTGGTAATAGCACAGGGTGGTGCCATCATCTTCCAAAGCACAGAAGGACAGGGCAGTAGTTTTGGGTTTTCTTTGCCAAGAGCGCTAGTAGAAATAAAACCCGGCCAGCCTTTGCCAGTTAAAGATGAAAAAGAAAGTATGGCAATTACAAATCCTATTGGCTGATAACCTGTAACCGGTAACTAATAACTAATAACTGATAACTGATAACTGGTGGCTAGTGGCTGGTATGACGGGTACGAGTTGCTAAGTCTCTGTAAAGAATGTATAATATGTGCTATCAGGGGTGATGCTTGTCGGTTCTAACATTGGACTGATTTATAAAAAAGCTCCCTTTCTGAAGAACCTTCTTGGACAAGAATTTTAAACTGAACGAACAAAACACAAGAGCACCGGGTTGGTTAGCACAAACGCCCCGGTCACCGGCAACTTAAGGAGCGCCTAGCGCTCTGGCCACCTCTTGTAGTCTAGTTCGTTCTAGCACAGTCTGTGGCTGGAAACCACCGACCGGTGTGGTAAGGAGTCGTTGCTGTTCCAACACCTTCTCACCCGAGACGGGACCAAGCAGCGACTCCAAACGTTTGGAGAAATAGAAATAATTATTTCTCCGCTAAGACCCCTACCGGGGTAAGTTGCTCCAAATCGCTAACTAATTCGTCGCCCAGCCAGGCGAAGTAGTACGCGATTTTGCGTAGCAGACCCGGTAGGGTACAAAGCTGAGAGTCTCGTGCGGCCGAGACTCTCAGCCCTTCGGGGGAAGGGGAGGTTGGCCGGATGGCGCAAACAACTGGCTGTCCGGCCAACCAAGATTTTCTAGGATCGTGACCGCAACAGGGTCACGAAGCGGCCGGTAGTGCCACAGATTTTGTGTGGTGTCTCCCCCCTCCCATGCAAAGTCTGTGGCCGGTCGTTACTAAATAATTAATTCTTGTCCTAGCAACTCACAAAACCCTCGCTCCCTTTAGAGTGCCGATCGAGCATTTAGCGCATACAGCGCATAAGTAGTCTCTCGTGCGCACATTGGTTGTAGCGAGGGTTTCTTCATTTATCAGATAGTAAGCGTTCACCATTAACAATTCACCATTTACAATGCATTTTCTATTATCCATTAACAGTAAAAAGGTCACAGTAAATGTACGGAAGACGGTAAAGTGGTAAAACGGAATTGTTTGGGTGGTTGTGTAACCATAAGGTTGACTAAAGAGCATAATTATGATAACATTAGCACTAACTCATGGTGGCTTCCCGGGTAATACCAACCACTCATAGAGGTGTTACCTTAATAATTTGGCAAAATCGATTTATTAGAGTGCATAACCCCTGTTGAACTCTCAGCCCCCACAAGGGCGGTGTTCCGGGTGAGTATGTTCTCTACCATGCAATCTTTAAGTGTTCATGTTTTTTCGTTTTTCGAAACGAGTTTTCTGTCCACCCACAACCGTTCGTTAACACGACCCTCAACAACCCTTGAAAGGGGTGAGAAACGCATGTCGCGTTTCAAATACATGATCTACGGAGTGCTTGCGGTTGCTGCGGTGTCGGCCATGACGGCCGTCGCTGCCAGCAACACAAGTAGCTCGAAGAACTCGTCCAAGTCGACGAGCTCGACTGCCGCCGCGTCCGTGTCAAACACCACTCAGCGCTACAACGGCGCGTGTGGTGGGGGCCCGACGTTTGACGACGTGGTCGACGGCTGGAAGAAGCGAGGCGTCCTCGACGACGTTTATCGCGCAGCCGGTATCGACGCTTCCGGCGTCGATGGGTCGCCCCTGCGACTGCTTCGGCAGTCAATGGTGCGGCGCATGGTAGCTGTTGGTGACAGATCCGTCGCCAACAACACATGCAAGGCAGGGGCCTTTCAGTCCCTGAGCAAGTCGGCGTCCCAGCTAACGGGCACCTTCGTATGGGTGTTGCGCGATGACATTGCCAAGAACGGCAGCGTCACACGTTGGTGGGCCGACAACTGCGGAAACCTGCGACGCGGAAACATTCGCGTCCATGTGCCCAAAGTCGTCATCAAGACCAAGATCGTGAAGGTGCCCGGAAAGACCAAGATCGTGAAGGTAGTACAGCCGGCCGTAGTGGTCAGCTGTAAGGCAATAACGATCACGCAAGACCCGGCGAACATCTACAAGGTGGCGTTCGCAGTCACTCCGTATGCGGAGAACGCCGAGTTCATCGGCGTCAACTTCAACTACGGTGTGAAGGGTGCGAGCGATGGCCCTACGCCGTCGTTCGAGTACGGCCACTTCGACACGGTCGAGCCGTACCACGCGACAGCAACCCTGTCGTTCAAGACAACGACCGGCAAGGTGCTCACTTCGCAGTGTGCGGCCGCGATATCGTTCAAGACCAACACGGTAACGGTGACCAAGCCCGTCGAAGTTCCGGTGATCGTACCGGGACCGACGGTCTACACCGTTGTCGGCACGACGAGTGTCGCCTCCCACAAGGAGGCCACGGCACCTTGTCCGTGCTACCCTGACATCTGGAAGACTGGTGTGGGGGAAGAGTCCCGAACCAGTGATGTCATCACGGGTACGGGTAACACCCAGGCAGTCGCACAGGCTGACTGGGATAAGAGAGCCAAGGAATGGAGGGATGCGAACCAGGAGGCAGTCGACAAGATTGCACTCCAGGAAGCAACCGACAACCTCGAGCTAGCGCTCGAGGACTGTCCTGACAGCCCTCCGCCGGTGGACTACCAGTGCACGCTCGAAGCGCGCACCAGCCCGAGCCAGAATGGCTTGGGCGTGGATGTCCGAATCACCACCAGGCCAAACGGTCCGGTGGAGGGCAACATCGAATACACGTGGAAGGAAGGGCACCAGACTCAGGAAGGTGAGGTAGCATACCACACCTACTTCGAGGCTGGGACCTTCACTATCAAAGTGAAGGTGAACTACACCGACGGCTCAACCTCGGAATGCTCGACCACAGTCGTGATCGAGCTGCCCAGGCCGCCAGTGGTGGAACCGTCCAAGTGCGACAATGACACCGACACCAACGTCGGTGGCCAGGGTCACGACGACCACGGCAACGGCAATGGCTACGGTCATTGTATGGGAGGCCAGGATCACAACGGTGATGCCGGGCCCGACACGCACGGCCACAATGGCAAGGAGTCGTCCGACAAGGGTGATTCGACCAATGAGGGAGGTGACTCGGAAGACGACGACGGCTGGGAAAGCTAGCCGCCGTCGGTGACAAGACAAACTACTCAACCAAAAACGAAGGAGAGGTGAACCTCTAGAAAATGCATGGGTGTGTCCCGGCTGGCCCGTATGGGCTGGCCGGGACACAGGTAACCCTAGACTTACGAACTCTAATAACTCGATTTTGCTAGCAATCCGCGCGAATTCTGTGGATAAGCACTTGCTTAATTAACAGATACGTGCTACGGTAATTTGTGAGTAGTAGTGACTGACCGCTCAAAACAAAAATTTGAATATAAAAGAAAGCCCTGGAACAACAGCTGAGGTGGGGCATTGCTGTTAACTGGGGTTTTTGTGTTTTAAAAAATCATGGTGATCTCAAGGGGAATCGAACCCCTATTGCCGGGATGAAAACCCGGTGTCCTAACCGTTAGACGATGAGACCAGCATCATTCTTTAATTACAGCGTATTATAACATCGATTTACATCTGTTACAAAGACTTTCTGGTAATGGTTGGAAGTTTTTGAGATACTTAATACTGAAAATATAAGAGGTGGGATTTGTTTAACAAAAAGACAATTCGGGATGTAGACCTAAAGGGCAAGCGAGTGCTTGTGAGGGCTGATTATAATGTGCCTGTTAAAGACGGCAAGATTACTGACGATTATCGGTTGCGACAATCCGTTCCAACCATTAAGTATATCTGGGAGCAGTACCAGTCCAGTATTGTGATAATGTCTCATCTAGGCAGACCAGACGGCAAGAAGCAGACAGAATTTAGCCTAAAACCGGTAGCCGATAGGCTGTCGGTATTACTGGACATGCCGGTGCTCTTTGTTGAAGATTGCATTGGCGATGATGTTCAAAAGGCCTGCAAGGCGCTCAAACCTGGTCAAATCCTACTGCTAGAGAACCTACGATTTCATTCTGAGGAAGAAAAAGATGACAAGGAATTTGCCAAGTCATTAGTAAGTGATACTGGGGCTGATGTTTTTGTGCAAGACGGTTTTGGCGTAGTCCATAGGGCTCACGCGAGCACGCA
>JAYTJL010000016.1:0-10920 GCA_043731125.1 Candidatus Saccharimonadota bacterium | reverse complement strand
TAAACATCACCTCTGCACCCGTCTTTAATTCTAAAACCTCGGGCGCTAAAATGCCTTTAGCTAGCTGTTCTATTTTGGCTTTACGGCCTTTTGACTCGGCAAGGTAGGTTTGAACTTCGGTAGATAGTGCATTTAAGTGGCGCAGGTTAATGGTATCAACATCTATATTGTGGGCATAAAGTCTGGTAATGGCAGTATTGAGTGGCGGTTGAATACCCAAACGAGAGCTTAGTTGTTCTTGGTGAAACTCTTCTAAATCGCCACTGCGCATGGCCTCTAACAGCTCTAGCAGCCCGTCACTGCCAGATTGACGGTGTTGCTCGGTTATATAGCAAATTTGTGGGGTTAACTCTTCCCAGGCTAATGAGGTGTGGGCAAAATCCATCTGATTGCTTTCGCGGCCTGCCGTGAGCGAAGTCGAACGGTTTACCGGCGGTAGCTGAAACAAGTCGCCAACTAAAATAACCTGCAGGCCGCCAAATGGTGCGTCACTACGGCGCAGTAATTTAGCCAGACCATTGATAGTGTCTAGCCGGGCGCCGTCTAGCATAGACACTTCGTCTATTACCAAAATATCGGCAGCATTGTAGCGCTTTATAAGCTTGTTGGCAGATGCCAGGCGCTCTTTTTCATGGCTGTCCAAGCTACTCTTTATGCCAATACCCGACCAAGAATGAATAGTGGTGCCACCAATGTGTGTCGCAGCGATTCCGGTGCTAGCTGTGACGGCCACTCGCTTGCCGGCTTGCTGGATTAGTTTTACAAATTGATTAAGTACATAGGTCTTACCCGCCCCTGGCGCACCAGTTAAAAAAACGTTCGCCCCACTCGTCATCACATTTAACGCCTGCGCCTGCCTCATCCCAGGCCTCCTTCGGAGGCATTTATCATTTTACATTTATCATTTGCCAATAATTTAGCATTTATCAAGCAACGGTTTCGAACAATGTTAAATGAAAGCTGTGAAATTAATGTGAAACCTGCCTGCCGGTAGACAGGATGTGAATTGTGAATTGTGAAATCCTTTTGTCTAACGGGACTCATAGTTCCAAAATTGTAGCACTTGTCCAGGTAGTCTACAAAAATGACCGACTAACAACTAACCAGGAGCAACACTGTTAATAATTAGCTAGCGTTTTGCGGAAATTGGCCGCCTTCTTGGCTTAGAACCCAATCAGCGAAGCTTAGAGTGTCTGTATCCACCCCTGTCTCACCACCGTAAAAAGTCCTTACCTGGCCGCCACATTCTCTCCATCTTTGGTATGCTTCTGCGTAATTAAAATCTTCTGGAACTTGCAATTCAACAGATTCGTCGATTGAACCTGGGGACTGTTTAAATAATTCAAATTGTGTCATGATCTATATTATACCAGATATTACACCGTCTGTCTCTATTTTACTCTGTTTCTGGAAGTACGGGTATATCTGTGGGCGTATCTATAGATCTAGCGCATCTAGTGCTTCTGCGCCTATGCCACCACTAGTCTTCTTTAACGCCAAGGCCGAGGCAACCCCGTAGAGCAACACGTCAGTGTCCATTCGGTCGCTGACAGCACGCATAAACTCGTCTGCCTCTTGTTGTTCAGGCACAGCGACCTGATCTTCCCCGTCGGCTAGATGTGCAGTAAGCTCATTTGTTTCTTGCCAAGCTGCAAGATGATTCGGCGAAGAAAAAATAAATCTATCCCGTGTAAGCTTGTCTTTCATAACCCTATTCTACTCCTTTTGTATGTAGTACTTTTCGGCGGGAAAGAATCAAGGAGGCCAAGATGAAATTGATTATTGTCAGATAAAGCGGAAAGGCCAGGCCAGATATTGTGTAGCTTGTCAGGGATATTACTGTTAGCAAGGCCGCAAAAGACCCCACAGCAAACGTTTGCCAAGTCTCTTCCCCCGGCTTCAGCCAAATATGGTGCAATGTTGGCAAAACAACAATAAAGTCGATAACAATCGTAAAAATAATTGCTATTTCTGGAGTACCATATATCAGCCACAAAATAAGCCCAAGCACAGCACCCAGCTGACACAAGCCGTCAAACTTAGACATCTTGGCTATACCAAATTTAAGACCCAAAATTACAACCGCCCCCGTACAAATGCTAGAACCAGCTAACAACAGGCCGGTTTTGGGCGAATTGTCATAAAACGCCGCGGCAGATGCAATAACTGTGAGTAATGTCCAAGTAAACCAGCTAACTATGTTTGGCTTGGTTTTACCCTTAACTATGTCAATTAAGTACGGCACAGTGGATAGCATAGCTATCAATGCGGCAATTACCGCCAAAGCATTTTTCATCTTATCCCTATTTTACCCTGTTTCGTTAATCTAATTAGCTTAATATGGATTGATCAACAAACGCACTCCGCGATAATGACTTATTTTTGTTCTTTGTGTATTTTCTCCCAGTCCGGACTGTAAATTTGTTCTCCTCTGTTTAATAACAGTGCAAGCCCAACCCCGACAGCTTTTTTCATTATCCCAAGATCGTATTGCAGGCTGGCATTTTTAAAATCTTCAATATCAAGTTGAGCTCTTTGTATAAGGGATTGCTCTGCATGGGAATTACCGTGAAGCCGGTGCTCGATAAAATTAGAGGAAAATCCGCCGGGTCGAGAGGCATAGTACGCCTCTAGCCATTCGTCATATAAATTACGGTCAGTTGCTTGCTGAACCTCTGCCATTGCATTTTCTGTTATAACTCTCGGCCCAACCATAGACATACTGCCCTCCAACACATTTGCCAGCTGGGGGATTTCATCGATAGCTAAGGGTCTAAGAACTCTACCTAGTCTTGTAACCTCTTTACGAATACTGCCATCCGCGTTAGCACTGGCGTCCTTCATTGTTCTTACTTTATTTACTATCAATGTTTTTCGGTTTTGACCAAGTCTTTCCTGCCTGAATAGTGCGCCTTCGCCGTCTATAACCCTGCTTAAACCTAACGCCGCCACACCAATTGTTGTGGCTATTGGTAATAAAGAACTGGCCATAACAATATCAAGCGCACGTTTTTCGTCGCTAACCACCCACCGCTCGCCAGTGAGCCGGGATTTCATATCCCTATTTTACTCCGATTTGGTGAATGTTTCAGAAGTGTTTACCACTTCCTCATAAAATTCGTCAGTATTCTCAACATCAACTAGTTTGGCGGCTGACTGACCAAGGTACCCGCTCAACCTAATCTCCCTTGCAATAGCCAGCGCCTCCACCGAATTCTCTGGCACCCTGCCGACTTGCCTGAAGGTATCACGCCCGCGTTGTGCTTGTGCTTTCACCTCGTCCGGGCTTAAACCGCGCAATTTGTCTGATTCTTTCCACGATAAAGCTATACTGTTGTCCTCTCTCTAATCAAGATATAAATTATAACAGGCTATTACTCCTGCACTGTTTTCAGAAGTCCAAAAATACTTAACAAGTCAAGTATTCCCTATCCTATCTTGAGTTCGGATATTTTTTGGCGAGTTTGTTCGGTTGTGTCGCGGGATCGGACTGTTACTGTGTCGTCTTCTAGGGTTTGGAAGTCTACTGTTACGCAGTGTGGGGTGCCGATTTCGTCCATTTTGCGGTAGTTTTTGCCAATGTTGCCAGTGTCTACCCACATGACATTGCCAAGCTCGTCACTGAGTTTTTTATAAATTTCTTTGGCCTTAGCGGTGAGTTCTGGCTTGTTCTTTACCAGCGGCAAAACAGCTACTTTAACGGGGGCAATACTGGCTGGTAGTTTTAGATAAGTGCGCTCCTCGCCCCCCTGTTCATCCGTGGCGTAGGCAGCTGTTAGAACAGCAAGCACTAGGCGCTCCACACCAAACGATGGTTCTATAACGTGTGGCAAAAATGGGTCACTGCCGTCTTTGGGGCGGTATTGTAAGTTCTTGCCGGAGGCCTCTTGGTGTTTGGACAGGTCATAGTCTCCCCTGTAGGCTAGGCCGGCGAGTTCTTTGCGGCCAAACGGAAAATCAAACTCATAGTCTATAGTGCGTTTAGAATAGTGCGCGCGGTCTTCTTCTGGTACTTCCAGTTCATGCACGCTTCCTTCTGGTAGGCCGACCTTGGCAAAAAATGCTTTAATACCAGAGCGCCACTCTTCAAAATCTTTTTCCCAATTCTCAGGGCGGCAGAAGTATTCAATTTCCATCTGCTCCATTTCTCGCACCCTAAACAGAAAGTCGCGCGGAGAAATTTCGTTACGGAAAGCTTTGCCAATTTGGGCCATGCCAAAAGGCATATCAGGGCTAAAGGTATCTACAATATTCTTAAAGTTTACAAACATACCCTGGGCTGTTTCTGGCCGCAGGTAGCTAACTGAGTTTTCATCCTCTGTTGGGCCAACGTTGGTCTTAAACATCATGTTGAATTGTCGTGGTTCGCCCAAAGTATCATTCTTGCCACAAACTGGGCATTTAATATTTGCCTTATTCTTCTTATAGAACGTTTTTAGTCCTTCAAAATTGAATACAAGCAGACTATCCTCACCGACAGCTGGGTTATCAGCTGTTTTTGACCCATTTTCAATCATCTTTTTTTGCCAAGTTTCTGCAAGATGGTCGGCTCGCAGACGGCTATGGCAGTTACTGCACTCAACCAGCGGATCATTAAAGCCAGTGGCGTGACCAGATGCCTGCCAGACTTTTTGGTTCATTAAAATTGCTGAGTCTACCTGGTACATGCCGTCCCAAGCAGTAAAGCTATCTAGCCAAATTTTTTTGAATGTTATTTTTAAGGTCTACACCAAGCGGGCCGTAGTCATACACGCCGGATAAACCCCCGTAAATATCAGAGCCTGGGTATATAAAACCCCGGCGTTTGGCTAAGGACACAATATCTTCTAGTTTAACTTCACTCATCTATGGTTACAGATTATATCGGAATTTTCAGGGTTGGTATAATAAATCATTAGCATGGAACTCCCCAGACTACCCAACGGAAGAATAAATCTTGAAGAAATGGTGGTTAATAGATTTTTTAATCACCAGGCAAGTCTTGGGCTAGCTACCGTTCACGTGGTAGAAGTTAAACCGACTCCTGCTGTCGAAACACCTAGCAGTCCAGTTACTGAAGTTGAAAGCGGTGAACCGCCACAAATGCCTCTTTAAGCACGTCTTCTACACCTGGCAGTAACTTGCCTGGATCTTTGATTTTATAGAGTGAACCGGCTGCCCTCAGGCTGCCAGACAGTCGGAGTAGTTTTATATGGTTTGAGTCTAGAGCAGTATCTATATTTTGAGCGGGCACAAACTGCATGGCATCGGCGTCGAATAAGTATTTCTTGCTTGCCTCCAGACTATTACCGGCGTTGTCTGTCTCAAAATTAGGGGCATGACCGCCCAGTTGTAAAAAATGCATCAAGAACCACAGACGCGCAAGACGAACGTCTGTTGAATGTGCGTCCAACGCCTCCAGACCAGCTTGCAACAGTGCAAAGTGGGCATCTTCGGGTACCTCGTGGGTTAGTTTGGAAACAATGTTTAACATTTCATAGCCTGCGTCAGTTGCGAGTAAGTCTTTGGTGATTGCCTTGTACTGTTTTGCTAGCTGAGTAGACATCACAGTGTTAATTTCACCCCTGCCGACTAGAAATGTTATGTGACAAACGCTAAATAGCTGAAGACCACCAGCTAGCCGGCTCTTTGGTTTTTTAACTCCTTTGGCTATGCCCTGCACTTTGCCATGGTCTGAGGTAATAAATGTGTAGATTCTGTCGGCGTCGCCATAGTCGGTGCGAGCAATAATAATAGCGTCGGTTGTGAACTTGTTCATAATGCAATGCTCAATTCACAAGTATCAATGCTCAATGAATGAATGAATTGCCAATGCATTAATGCATTGAATGATTGCTGCATTGATAATTCATTGACTATTGAACATTGAACATTGAACATTTGACCTCTCATGCCGGGGCTGGGGCAAGCAGTTGGATCTTGTCGGCGAGCTGAGAAAGAGTGGTTATTGGTTTGTACAATATTGCCTTAACCCCCAATTCTGTAAAAGCACCCTCCAAGCCTTCTACCTCTTGCTGGCCGTGCGTATTATATAGAATCACCGGTATATTTAGCCACTCGGGATAACTGCGAAATTCATATAAAAATTCAATGCCATTATGCGACCCAAGCGACAAATCTAGCACCACAACTTCTGGGTGCAATCTGTCAGCAGTATTTATGGCACCCTGGGGGTCTGGTCGCCACATAGTCCTATGACCTCGCCGAGTCAAAAAATTTATCACTGACTTTGCTAGTACGGCGTCAGACTCAAGAAGTAGTACTTTTGCCATTAGACGAAGTTGAGTTGTTTGCTAGATGGAACAGAGGTAGAAAGACCGTTCATGCCACGGTGCGCAGAAGCCCTAAGCGGCGCCCACATAGCAGCGCATAGCATGTCAGCAATCAACACTCCACTGGCCGCTCCACTCGGCAAATTAGGCAACGGTTGGCGGGCTTTACCTACTAAAGCCCGAGCGCTACGCAAAGTTTTGTCGGACAGCCCTGCAACGTCAGAAAATACGCCAGCAGCAATACCACTTTCGCCGTTTTTATGAGCTGCCAGCAAAATAGTATAGGATTTTTGTTGTGATTCAGCGTTTTGGGCACGAATAAGACTGGCACTCAGAACTTGTATGGCAGCCACCAGACTGGGACGATGAGCTAGTACTGGCTTGAGCCGCCCACGCACGTCTATTTGTAGGTTGGTGGAGTACTGCTTGGCGTAAGGGTCAAGCTGGTGAGCAACATCATGCAACACAGCTCCTACAGCTACTGGTTCTAATTGTAGGGATTCAGTACTACCGCTGGCTAGTGCTAGTCGGTAGGCCTGCAAAAGCTGCAGGCCAGATTCTACTGATAGCAATATTGACTCCGCTCTTTCTGGTGCGATTTTTCTTGCGTATTTTTCTACGTCAAACAGCTCCAGAGTTGAGCGTATCTGCAAAAAGGGCAAAATAAGATCGTCGCTTAGTGCAGCGAGCAGTGCCCTTTTCTCAGCAATCTCTTCAGCCTCTCTGGCTGATGGCCTTTTTATATTTTCTACCCTCCTGTTTTCTTCCTGCCTTTAATTCTAGCAACTCTTAGGGCGCGAATGTAAGACTAGGAAGTACAACGTTGTTAAAATCATTGAGGTAATCCTTTGATTGAGTGTATATCTTGAGTGTCTTGTCCCTTGTTTGAATGGCCACCATAGCTCCATCAACTTTATCCTCTATCGCACCATCGAAGCGCGTTCCTGGCTGTACATTTGGAATTGACTTAAGCTTTTCTGGCACGAATGCATTGGCAGTTACACTACCTTCCTTGAGCCCTGTGCTTAGTTCCTGAATTACTTGTGAATAGACATTGTCGACTAACTCTACACGAAGTGCGTAATTAATGTCACTCTGTCCGCTAACTCCCGGTACTTCATTGGGATGGAAGTAGGCGTTAATTGGCTGTGAGCTGCTGGACAGATCTACGTAAGCGCTCCAGGTCTTGGGGTATTCAAAGACAATACTTCCGTAAGTAACCGGGCCTTTAAAGGTTTTGTTAGGCTTTTTGGCTTCATCGTTATACTTCTGCCCTAGCTCTTCCTCTTGTTTGGCCAGTGCCTCACTTACTGAAGATGCTACTTTGGTGTCAAAGTTGTTCTGATAGTCGGCTTTGCCCTGATTGGCCCAAAAGCCAAAACCAAGCGCTCCAAACAAAGCCAATCCAAGCAACCCAATCACGGCTACTGAGGCAATTGACCCACCTTGTGTTCGAACACGCATACTACTTATGTTAAATGAATTTTCAATATTTGTACAGATATATAGGCCCGTTTTTGACGACCAGTTTTTTTCCTGGTATAGCAAAAGTATAGCTAACAACCTTCAGCTCTCCACTGCTATGCTGCGAAGCAATATAACGGTCCAGTTTCGGCATAAAACGGTCTAGCAAAAATACAAAAATAGCATCCGCTTGTGATATGTCGGCTTTCCAAAAATTTCCACACACCACCCTAACTTGGCCTCGATACCGCCTAGTGCTCAACCAAGCACACACGGCCAACAGTGGGTTGAGTTCATAGCCGACGGCATAATATCCCTTTTTTGCCGCTGCTCGTAGCATTCGTCCGTCTCCACAACCAAGGTCATAGAATGTCTGCCCTTTTTTAAGATTCAATGTGTCAAAGACCATTCGTTGTTGGGCTGCGAGAGTCGGTAAATACGGTGCTCCGAATATCAGTACAAACCCAAACAGCAGTGCAACGACACTAAATATAATCCATAGATATGTCATTCTGGCTTAGCGTTTTTGGCTTTTTGGTTTACTATCTTTTTCAAATTCGCATTTAGCAACATTAAGATAGGATTGCATCTGTTTTATGAGCTCGCCTGCTCTTTTATATCTCAATATCGCCTCATCAATATCAAGCTCAGACCCCTCAAACCACTCTAGCTCTGCTTGGAGAGCTGTACTCAAGTCTCTATATTTTGGTTTTGGCTTAGTGCTAGGCATTAATTAATTCCTTCTACGCTTGCGTTAATTGTACCATCGGCCAACCTAACGTCTAAGATGTTGCCTTGATTTACCCCTGTAACAGAAAAGAGTCTTTTGCCGGAGACAGAAACTAACGCATAGCCTTGTTTGAGTGGTTTTAGCGGGTCTAGGCCGGCCACTAGTTGTGCTCTTAGCCTCAAGCGTAGGGTCTCGGACTCTAACAGTGTGACAATTTGCTGTTTTATAGACTCTCTAATCAAAATAGTAGCTTCCCAGGCGGTATCTAGGGCTGATTTTACATCCTGGTCAAGGTTAGTGCCCAGATGTGCGAGTATCTCTAGTTGGTGGCCAGCGTCAGCAGTAACCATCATGGCAGCATCTGTCGGCGTGGACGCCCGAGCGTCGGCCGCCAGCTCAGCAAGAGAAAAGTCCTTCTCGTGGCCAATAGCCACTACGCTCGGAAGTCGGCTAGCTGCAATAGCCCGCACAACTCTTTCGTCATTAAACGCGGCTAAGTCTTCGACGCTACCGCCTCCACGAGTAATTACAACTACCTCAGCTGTTACTTGTTGGTTTGCCCTAGCGATTGCCGCCACTATCGACTCAGGTGCTTCCGCCCCTTGCACCAGCGCATCTTCGGCATGAAGTCCTAGACTTGGCCATCGCAACTTTGCTATTTTATAAAAATCCGACTCAGCAGCCGAACCCTTGGCACTAACCAAAGCGACTACTTCAGGGAAGGCTGGCAGTGTTCGTTTGCGTGTTGGGTCAAACAGTCCTTCTCGCTCAAGTTTGATCGTCAGTAAGTCAGCTGCTCTTTTGAGGCTACCTGTTCCTGCTACGTTTAATTGGCTAAAATTAAGACTAAAACCAAATTGAGGGTGAAGTCGCGGTGTTGCCATAGCGCGCAATATCATACCGTCTTCCAGTGGTCCCGGTAGGTCGTGTACGCTGCCAAAAAAACTCACTCTTGAGTATTCGTCTTTCAAATCAAAGTACACCCACCTACCCCGGGAAACCCTATAACTCGACAACTCACCCACTAACACTACTTGGTTATAGGCAAAGTCTATGGTCTGGTTGAAAACAGCAACAAAATCGGTCGGTGAGAACTCCTGTGTTGTCAGTCTATCCATGATTGTTTTTATGTTTTGATTTGGGCTGGAATAATTCCATCCTTCAGTGCCTTTTGGTAAAAATAATAACCTGGTCCAAGTTGAATTGTCATCATCACCACACGGTACATAATTGTGACCGGTATGGTTACCGCCGCGGGGATGCCAGATGCCACCAAAACAGCCGTCATAAGCCCTTCATAAATGCCAATTCCTGCAGGTAATACTGAGATCAGCCCAGCAAAGTTGGCAACTGCGTAGGCTAAGATAACCGCCCCGATGTTGACGAATTCTCCGAACGCCACATAAACCATATACAAAGCAGCTACCTCTGTTGCATTGGCAACCATAGTAAAAAAGAACGGTTTTTTCAACTGTCGCCAGTTTTGCTTGAGGACATTATAATTCTCATGTAATTCATCGAATGATTTTTTGGCTTTTTCAAGACTAAAAGTCTCTTTTTTATGCGGCCGGATAATATGAATAATGCGGTTTATAACCCTAGTGGCACTAAGTAAGAAGTTATTTATTCGAGAGCGACTTTCGAGAATATATATTGCCGCACCAGTACCAATAACCAGCGCAGTAATGATGGCTGTAGTCACAACAAGTATGAGGTTGTTTACGTGCCCGCCTATAGCCAATAGTACCAGCCCTAGAATTAAAATCGGCTGATAGCTAACAAACAGCAAGAGAAATTTCATCATTTGTGCCAGGGTTGATTTCGGTGTGCTTATGCCTTGAGTTCTCATCCGTAGGCTAAAGTAAGATATTCCACTGACTCCACCACTAGGTAAGATGTGGTTTACAAAATTCATTTCTAGGCAGATTTTATAAGTCGTCCAATAGTTAAGTTTTTCTTTCAAAATCGCAAAAAAGCTTCGGTACAGCCTGACATATGCGTCGTAATTGAGAACTTCAATCGGTATGATAATGAGTAGAGCAAAAGCATTTACTCGTCCCAAATCACTTATCACATCACCTATCTCTTGGCGCAGTCCAAAGATTAAGCCAGCCATGATAACTATTGTCGCCAAAGTGACATATAGCCTCCAGTTGGATGCTTTAGGTGATGGTTTTGACATTGGTTGGGGGTTCACTCTAAGAAAATATTATAACCGTTAGTCTAGAAAAAACCTCTATACTGTTTATATAATGACTGCTCCAGGCTTTCAGCCAGTAACAATCTGCGTCCTTGGTCGCCAACCGGCTATTGGGCTAGCTGAGCTTGAAAGCCTCTATGGAGCTGACCATGTTAGGCCCCACGGTGACAACGCTATCTTGGATGTACCGCTCGAGCAGATTAATTTTAAGCGTTTGGGTGGGACAATTAAAGTTGCGAAGATTCTAACTAGTG
>JAYTJL010000015.1:0-3680 GCA_043731125.1 Candidatus Saccharimonadota bacterium | reverse complement strand
ACTTCGGATGGCTTTTGGTATAACAGACCTAAAAAAGGGAATAGTTTTTCAACTTGACGGCACACCGTACAGGGTTGTTGAATACAAACAAAAAGTCATGGGGCGGGGCGGTAGCATCGTAAACGTTAAAATTAAGAGTCTGATAGACGGCAAAGTTTTGGACAAGACTTTTAAGGGTAACGAGGCGATAGAACCAGCCGACGTTTCGCAAAAACCAGTGCAGTATTTGTACTCAGATGATCATGCAGGGTATTTTATGGACCCAGTCAGTTATGACCAGTTCGATCTTTCTACATCAGACTTTGACAACCAGAAAGGCTACATGAAAGATGGCGACGAAGTAACTGCTCAGTTATTTGACGGAAATGTTATTGGCATAGAACTTCCAAAAAACGTGCCGCTAAAAGTCACATACACCGAGAACGCCGTAAAGGGTGATACCAGCAGCGCCATTAGTAAAGACGCAACTGTCGAAACCGGCATTACTGTAAAAGTCCCAGCCTTTATAAAACAGGGTGATGTAATATCCGTTGACACCTCGACCGGTGCTTACCGCGAACGAGTTAAGTGATGGCCATGGAGCGACTCGACGCCAGCTTAGTCAAACGGGGCATAGTTGAAACACGGTCTCAGGCTGAGAGCTACATAAAACTTGGGCTGGTAAACGTTAATGGTAGACCAGTCCGTAAGGCTGGTTTTTTTGTTTCGGACAACCACAAGGTTGAACTTATGGGCAATGACAAGTACGTCAGCCGTGCTGGGCTAAAGTTGGCATCTATTGCTACAAAGTTTGGACTAGATTTTAGCGACAAGACAGTCTTAGACGTTGGTAGCAGTACGGGTGGTTTTACCGACTATGCCCTGCAGCATGGTGCTAAAAAAGTAATTGCTGTGGATGTTGGTACTGACCAGATGCACCATAGCTTGCGAAAAGATCCTCGCATAGAACTCCACGAAAAAACCGACATACGTGAATTTGTGATAGGGCCATCCTTTCACGTCGATGTCGTGGTGATAGACGTTAGTTTTATATCTTTGCGGGAGATAATGCCAGTTATTGCAAAGCTATCTGCTAAAAATACGCAAATCGTTGCTATGGTAAAACCACAGTTTGAAGCAGGTAAAGATGAAATCAACAAAGGGATAATAAAGAATGCTAAGATTCGCCGGGACATATTAAAAGACTTTGAGGTTTGGGTAAAGAAGGCTTTCGTTGTTATGGCTAAAGCTGATTCTGAAGTTGCTGGGAGTAAGGGCAATCTTGAGCGTTTTTACTTGTTAAAATCTATTCGTAGATAGATTTTAGGGCGTCTATGTCTCTAATTACAATAGTTAAATGATGACTGCTGTAAATCAGTCCTTTTTCTTCTAAGTAAGCCATTTGACGGCTGGTAGTTTCGCGGGCGCTGCTAATAGAACTAGCAATGTCTTGATGTCGAAGTGGCAAGTCTATGAGGATACCATCCGATGTTTCTTGGCCAAAGCGCGAAGCCATTGTTACTAAAAATGAGGCAAGTCTTTCACGGACTGTTCGATAAGTTAGGTTGATAATGCGTTCGGAATGAATGCGGTACATTTCTGTCACCATGTGAAGAACTGGCAGCATAACTTCTGGGTGGTCGCCACAGAATTTGGTGAATCTTTTTCTCTCAACTCGCCAGACAACGGCTGGCGTGATTGACTCGTATATAATATGTCGTTCCTGGCCAGTTAAGGCCCAGATGAGTGGGAAGATTTCGTCTGGTTTACGTACTATCAGTAAATTTTCTTCTCCGTATTTACTGATGTTGAAGGCCTTTATTAGGCCTGATTCGATGTAGTAGACATAGTCGGGGGCTTCGCCGGGGCGAATAACGTATTCGTTTTTTCGGTAACTAAGTTTTGAGCCGCTCTTAAAAAGCTGCACCAGTTGCTGGACCTGGTTGGCTTCGAGATCCATTTATACATTATCTCACGGACGGTCAGCCTATTGTAAATTTTGTGATAAAAATCTCATTGTTTGTGTGGCGTAAATTACCGACACTTCGACTTGAAGGTGACAACATACAAGTACAACTAAGAGAGGGAGGTCAGATGGTTCATCAAAGCGTGATTCATGCCCGGATGGCTCAACTAGGGATCAAAGTATCGAGCTGGTACAGACCAGAGCTGAAGGAACTTTCTAGTATTCTGATGGACGACGAGTCAATCATTTCTCTTGTTACTGGCAGATATTATGGGGGGTACGCACTACTGGCAGCTACCGATCACAGGCTTTTACTAATCGATAAAAAAACTATGTTTATGTCCATGGAGGATATTCGTTACGACATGATTTCGGCAATAAATTACAGCTCTAGGGTGTTTGACGCCACCATTCTTATATCTACTATGAACAAACAACATCGCTTCACTTCCGTTAAACACAAAGGTCAAATGCGTGAGTTGACTATCTATGCCCAGAGGCGGGTGATGGAAATAAGGCAACCGCAAAGCACCCAGCAACTGGCAAGAGAAATAGATGATTCTCAGAATAATATCAGCTATCGCCAAGACCAGCTTGGGGGTGAGGGTTTTTCGGAGCAGTCGCAAGCACAGGCCACGCCGATAATTAGTCTATCCGCACCACGGGCCATCAGTACACACCTAAGATTGGTTGGAACGTCTGCTATTAGGGGAGCCCATTTATCTGCGATAAATCCTTATGCACATTCGTCGTTGACTGTTAGAAAAACCTGGACTGGATTCGGCCGTGGCGCGCCGTCAATACCGAAAGAACCAGTACAGTTTGTATAAGACATTCTAAAATGGTATTATATTGATAGTGGTTTTGCGCAGATGTATGTAATTCTGCAAAATACCACTGGTGGTTGTCAGAACCGGTGAGGACAAATTCTAGGAGAAAGTGAACCAGCAATGGTTCGCGCAAATTTCCTGGGTTCTCACCTGAAGTAGTAGCTCGGCTAAGCACAGGAGTGCTTTTGGCCGGACTGCATCACTGCTTTCAAACTGGCAAAAAACAGATGGGCCCCACCCCGGGGTTTATCGCTCCTTAAGGAGGAACCTACGGTGCACACTAGCATCCGCAAGGTCCTATTTGTAGCGTTCGCAATCGTGGCGCTGTCTATTGGCATACAGTCTACTTGGGCCTCTGGGTCTGGCACGACTCGCCAACTGGCGGCTCCTCAGGTGCAGGTCAAGGTCCTGGAAAAGAAAGCTCACAAACACCAGTCGGTTATCAACTGGTGGAACCATGGCGGCAAATGGGCCCTCGGGCTCAAGCACGACAGCTGTTCGGAGTTTCAAGGCGTCAAACGCCGTAAGGTCTGCAATATGGCCCGGCGGTCACTGGCTTTCAATTCCAAGCACGCAAAGCTAGTCGAGCGCAAGCTCGCCAGCCTTGTGCCGTCTAACGGGGAAGAAACAGCTCGATACTACCTGAAGCTTGCTGGTGCAACACAGGAAGAGATCGAGTTCGCGATTCCTATATGCCGGCGAGAGAGTGGTGGGTGCAATCTGGGAGCAATCAACCAGAATTCGTCAACCGGCGACAACAGCTGGGGTCCCTGGCAAATCAACTACTACGGGTACTTGTACCCGAGTAGAGCAAGGTTGCTAGGTGAACCATCAAGCAACACTTCCAGCTGGGACCGTGCAGCCAAGAATTTCTTGAAGTTCTTACGCACAAACGGTACCTGCCA
>JAYTJL010000014.1:0-3074 GCA_043731125.1 Candidatus Saccharimonadota bacterium | reverse complement strand
GCCAGTTGCTGAATTTCTGGCCACTCGCATTCAAAGCAATATTCGAGAATTAGAAGGCACACTCAACCAGGTGCTGGCTTGGTGCGAGATGCGCGGGATAGAACCAAGTGTCCCGGCGATTTCTAGTATGTTCGAAGCTAGCAAGACGAGACCAAGACATTTAAGCGCTCGGGTTATTATAGAAAAGACGGCTAAGTACTTTTCGATTGGCATGGACGACATACTGGGGCCAAAAAGAGACAAGGATATTGTGGTGCCTCGTCAAATAGCTATGTATATGTTGAGGAGTGAGCTACATTTAAGTTTCCCTAAAATTGCACACGAGCTAGGTCGTAAAGACCACACCACCGCCATCCATTCCATTGATAAGATAGAGAAAGAGATGAGCTATGAAGGTGCTATAAAACACAGCGTCCAAGAACTGAAAGAGAGGCTATATGCATAACGGCAATTTGCAATTTTCATTTACCTATTATCAAGCCTGCTGTGGGAAACCTGCGTATAAGTCACGGATAAGTACTTGGTGGTTGGTGAGTTTATACTCATTACCCACAGGCTGGCGGAAATACTTAACAAGTCAAGCATTTCCGCCCCTTAATTGTGCAACTACTTATGCCTCTACTTTTAATAAATATGAACACCTAAAAATTGGTAATTATAACCCGTTGAGTGAATACTTATACACGTTATCCACTGTCCCTATTAATACTACTAAACATATAAAGGAATAAATAATGAAGCTTCAAGTAACTCAGGAGAATTTAAATAGAGCGCTTGGTACAGTCGGTAGAGTGGCATCAACAAGAGGAACTCTACCTATTCTTTCTAATGTTCTACTAAAGACCAGTGATAACCGCCTGAGTGTAGCTGGAACAAACCTGGACATAGCAATTACCCATCAAATAGGCGCTAAAATTGAAAACAATGGTTCTATTACAGTACCTGCTAGATTAATGCAGGAATTTGTCAGCAGTTTGCCTTCTGGCACACTTAACCTAGAGCTAGAAGACCACAAACTACACATTTCTACCGAACGTTTTAACTCAACCATCAATGGAATACCTGCCGAGGAGTTCCCTGTTATGCCGGCTATTGGGAGTGCTGCTGTTTGGAAAATGCCAGCTGCTGATTTTAAGAAAGCGCTATCACAGGTGGTTTTTGCAGCTAGCAGTGACGATGCCAGACCTGTTCTTTGTGGGGTGTATTTCTATTCAGGAACTGGAGGATCGGTTGCTGTGGCAACAGACAGCTACAGACTAGCAGAGAAGAAATTGGGGAAGAACAAATCAGACCTTGGTTTTTTGGTGCCCGCTGGCGCGATAGCAGACCTGTTGCGGATAGTATCTGATGATGACAAAGAAGTTGGCGTGGTACACGACGACCAACAAGTTCAGTTTAGTGTTGACGACGTGACCATGGTGGCAAGGCTAGTTGAGGGTAATTACCCTGACTATAAAAAGCTAATCCCCACAAAATTTGCTACGGTTGCACAGTTATCTAAGAAAGATTTTGCAAACATTACCAAAGTATCAAGCCTGTTTGCTCGTGAGAGTGCCGGCAGTGTCACCATCAAGGTAGACAAAGCTGCTAGTAATATTAGTATCAAGGCTATTGCCTCACAGATTGGTGAGAATATAGCCGAGGCCAAGGCGGAAGTAGTAGGTGGCGGTGAGGTCACAGTTAATTCACGCTACCTCATTGAAGCGCTTAATGTTTTTGAAAGTGACGACATTGAATTTTGTTTTAACGGCAAGTTAGAGCCATGTATATTGCGGAGTCCCTCAGAGCCGGATTACCTGCATCTAGTAATGCCGTTACGGTCGTAACGGCATTACTAGCAATTACCAATTTTCATTTATTTAACAATTACCATTTGGTCACTTCCAGGCACAAACAGAATAATACTATCAGCTATGAGCCACAAGCTATAAGCTAGTAGCATGATAACTTCGCTTAGATTGCAGAACTTTCGGTCGTATATTGATGATTCGTTTGAGTTCAACCCAGGAGTAAATATTGTTGTTGGCCCCAACGGTAGTGGTAAGACAAATTTGCTTGAGGCGGTGCTGGTGCTGTGTGGCAACAAGTCCTTTCGTACTCGTGATATAAATTTGATAAATGAAAAATGCAAATGGGCTAGGCTGGAAGGAAATTTTGAAAACAGCGAGCGAGTACTGAAGCTAACCATAAACTCAGAAGTTTCAAAAAAGGAATTTGTGCTCAATGGCAAAGAGCACAAAAGATTGAACTTTACACAAACAGTCCCAGTGGTGGTTTTTGAACCCAATCATTTACAGATTGTGGCCAGAGGGCCAGATGTGAGAAGGGAGTTTTTTGATGATTTGCTGATAAGAACACAACCAACCTATAAGCAGTTTCTAAACAACTACAACCGGGCCCTAACTCAACGTAATAGTTTGCTTAAAAAGCGACACCACGTTAGCCCGGACCAAATCTTTGTCTGGGATATTCGTTTGAGTGAGCTAGGCGAAAAGGTGGCTGTGGCTCGCCACCAGCTGTTGCAGCAGCTTTCTAGTGAGCTTCCGGAAGTCTATAGTAAAATTTCTGGCAAACCAGCCACGGTAGCCCTGCGTTACTGTGCTGGTTTTGCGGTTGAGTCATATGGCAGCAGAATGCTGGCACGCTTACAACAAACGCACTCACGAGACGCAGAACGCGGCTTTACTGGTTGCGGGCCTCACCGCGAAGACATTGAGTTTATTTTCGAAGACCAACCAGCACTCAATGTTGCATCACGCGGGGAGACCAGAAGTATTATGCTTGCACTAAAAATTCTAGAACTTCAAATGATTGAAAAAGCCCGAGGCGCCCAGCCAATACTTCTCCTAGATGACGTATTTTCAGAGCTAGACGGTGCCCGCAGGCGGGCCCTGGTGGACTACTTAGCCGACCATCAAACAATAATAACTACCACCGAAGCCGACGCAGTCATAGAATACTTCTCCACCGGCACCCACAACCTAATCCCTATCCAAAAACCCTAAAATGCGTTACTAGTTATAACGTATTTACTTCGGTCTATACCTAGCTTGTCAATCATTGCGTTTATCATT
>JAYTJL010000013.1:0-6153 GCA_043731125.1 Candidatus Saccharimonadota bacterium | reverse complement strand
GCCAGAGCCCGAAAGGGGCAGAAAAAATTAGCTTGGGTTCGTTTGACCCAGATAGTCCTAAATTTCAAGTAAAACTGTTTGAGTCGTTATTACCATATGCTATTTTGTTTGGTCTAGAGAAGAAATGGGCTACTCAATTTGCTGATATCTATAAAGTATCCCCAGGTTGGTTCAGCGGTGACACGAATGCCTTCAGTGCGATCTACCTAGCCAGTTCTATGAATTCATTTGCCTCAACTAGCAGTGTGTCGTTCAGCTCGCCATCTAGTAGCTCTAGTGGTGGTTTTTCTGGCGGCAGCGGAGGAGGTGGTGGTGGAGGTGGTGGTGGAGGTGGCTGGTAGAAATTTGGTTTTGCTATTTAGAACAAACATTGCAAATATTTTCAGTCTCAGCATCGGCAACCCAATGTTTAGATGCTTTATGCCAACCCAACAAGTCATGATAACCGACTAGATCAGCAGCTGAACGGAGGGCCCAGCCGACAAACCCAAAAAAGTCTCGGTTGCCCCACGACACTGCCGCCCAGAAGTGTCCAGCAGGAGTGATATACACAGGTTTTTTAGCCTTGTATCGTTTAGGCTGATTTCCAGCAGCCTCTCGTAATAAATTTTCAGAAATGAATTTACCGTCATGTATGGCCGTTTGGGCCATACCAGCAAATTCGGTGCCAGAATTATCACCGAGTACAAATATGTTTTCACCAGCTCCCAGAAAATCATCAACTTCAACCCTACCGCGTTCGTCTAGGCTGAATCTTTTATCTAAGATATATGGATTCTGTGCTACTCCAGCCGTCCAAATAACTGTGTGTGAAGTAAGAGACTCCCCGCTCATCTTTAGCTGGTCGTGAGTCTCAGCCAGGACTTTTTCATTTAGCATCACCTTTACTCCAAGTTTTTCGAGGCGTTTCATTATATTGGTCGAATACTTCTCACTCATCCTGGGCATAAGTCGGGGGAGTGCTTCGACGAGCACTACGCTAATTTTTTTGTCACGAAGTCCATGACTTTTCATGATGTGCCTGATATACCTAGGCAAAGACCCTGCCAGCTCGACGCCAGTTGGTCCGCCGCCCACTATCACATAGTTAACATCTGGTTTGCCGTCATCAATAATTGTTTCGTGTAGATGGTTTCGAAGCCGTTTGGCTTCTGGCAGGGTCTTGATACCAAATGAATTCTCAGCCAGTCCTTTAATTCCAAAATAATTCGTTACAGAACCAAGTGCCACAACCAATATGTCGTAGCTGTAGGTCTTCCCAGAGGCCGTCCTTACTAGTTTCTTTTCTCGGTCAAGCTCCAAAGCTGTGTCAGTAGCCAAATTAATGTCTTTCCCTGCGAATATCTCGCTTAAATCAATGGTCGATGCTTTTTGGTTGCCACCTGTTGCGGTTTTGTAAAGCATGGGGTAATAACGAAAATACTTTTGGTCTGACAGCAAAGTAACGTTGTATTTACTGGCATTGGCTAGTCCAAGTGCTGTTTTGACTCCTCCAAAACCGCCACCTAAGATAAGAACATCTTTGACACCTGGGTTGTCCATAGCCTCAAGGGTTGATTCGGTAAGTGTAGCCATTAGCATGTAGTATAAATTGGGATTGTGATATTGCGCAACCGCCGTATACTGGAAGGCAAGGATTAACTAATGTGAGCTAAATCACTGAATTTATACAATGGTCAGTGATTTAGAGAAGAGCGAGGATAGCAAATGGCGAGGGCTTTATCAAAACACGCAGAAAATAAGTGGGCAATTTTGGCCCTGTTGTGTCTTTCACAGTTTATGGTTGTTTTAGACATAGCTATAGTCAATGTTGCTTTGCCGTCTATATCGAAAGATCTCAACTTTGCCCCAAACAATTTACAGTGGGTAATTACAGCCTACACACTAACCTTTGGTGGACTACTACTGTTGGGTGGCCGCGCATCTGACCTTTTTAGTCGTCGTAAGATATTTATTAGTGCCGTTACCGGTTTTGCTATAACATCACTTCTGTGCGGATTAGCTCAAACCGAAACGCAGCTTATTGTTGGCAGGGCTTTGCAAGGAATGACAGCAGCCTTTATGTCGCCAGTTGCTTTGTCTATTATTTTAGCTTCATTTCAAGAAGGCAAAGAACGCAACAAAGCTATGGGTTTTTGGGCAGCCGTAGCTGCCGGTGGTGCAGCAGCTGGGGTACTACTGGGTGGAATTCTTACACAGTATTTTGGTTGGCGCTGGAATTTTTTTGTAAATGTGCCGGTAGGAATTGGAGTTGTTATAGGAGCAGTGGCTTTGTTGCCTCACCATATTGGAGAGGAAGGTAAGAAGCGTAGTATGGACTTACCGGGTGCGGCGCTAGCCACAAGTGGTTTAATGACACTGGTTTATGGACTATCGAAAGCACCCTCTAGTGGGTGGGGTTCAAATACGGTCTTAACCTGCCTTTCGATTAGCGCGCTACTTTTAACATTGTTTGTTTTTAACGAAAAAAAAGCAAAGTACCCTTTAATGCCACTTAGTATATTTAAAATTAGGAACGTTGCAGGAGGCAATGCAGCCTTTTTAGCCATTTCTAGCACTATGTTTTCAATGTTCTTTTTCCTAACGCTCTACATCCAGCAGGTACTTGGTTATTCACCAGTAAAAACAGGACTGGCGTTTCTTCCAGTGACATTCATTATTGGGATTACATCTGGTGTGGTAGCTAACCTAGTTGGAAAAGTGGGATTCAAACCTTTTATGGTGGCCGGACCATTAGTCCTAGCAGTTGGGCTGTATACACTCAGTGTTACTATGAAAACCGGTGGTGACTACCTACACAATGTATTTCCAGGACTGGCTATATCAGCATTAGGAATGGGACTGACTTTTGTGGCGGGTACACTAGCTGCAACTTCTGGCGTTCCTAAGCATTTTTCTGGACTAGCTTCTGGAATACTCAACACCTCTCAGCAAGTTGGCGGGGCCATTGGGCTAGCCATACTATCAGCAGTTGCATTTTCAACAATCAATGCAGAAGTCGCAGCTGGTGGTCCGCCCCTAGGCGCGCAAGTTCACGGATATGTAGCAGGTCTCACGGCAGGCATTATCTTAGCCCTTATAGCAGCAACGTTAGTAGCAGTGTTGGTAAAAAACAAGAAAATTGATGCTAAAGAAGCCATGATGGCTGGCTAATCCGCCCAAAGCGGATTAGCAATGCTCAATCCTCAACTAGAACAACGGGATCAATGAAGGTGTAATATTGTTAATGGGTTTAATCATTTAGGCATTGAATATTCATTGACAATTATCCAAGTTGCTCCTGTTGAGTATTAGTTTGTTCGCTAGTGCGAACAAACAGAGCAGAGTCCGTAAATTTCCAAGGTGTGTCCACGTGGAGAAAAGCTACTTTTAATGGCAACGGTTTCTATCATTTTTTCCAACATAATATTAGCTGGCAAGTCTATAATCTTACCGCATTTTTCGCAGTGCATATGGTGGTGGTGGTCGTTGAATAGGTCGGACAATTCTACTTTGTATTTCCAGCCAATATTTAGTCTGTGAACTATGCCAAGGCGTTCATAAAGGTCGATTGTTCGGTAGACTGTTGCCCTGTCTACCTCTGGTGTAGCACGGCTACATAGCACTTGCATGCTTTGCGGGTCTTTATCTCGGAGCAAATCAAAGACTAATTGCCTTGTGCGGGTTAGGCTAGAGCCGTTTTGTTTCAGGATGGTTTTGAGGGTTTGGCGATGGTTCATAAGTGGTAATTATCTCAATTTTAGCGCGTATTGCGACAAATTTGCAATATAGATTCGAATTATTTATATTTAACAACATGATCGTCATTCTCTTGACACTACTCGCTTCATTAGCAGCTTTGATAGGTGGCTATACGGCACTCCGGAGTCGAAAACACTTGAATGTTGCCTTAGCCCTAACTTCTGGGATAGTCCTCGGTCTTGTGACTTTTGATTTGTTACCTGAAATCTTTGAAATTGTAGAGTCTGAATCTCTTGATTCGGTCTGGCCGATGATTGCTATGACTAGCGGGTTTCTGTTATTCCATATGTTCGAAAAATTTATTCCCTTACATCATTCAACTGAAGACAAGTACGGCCCACATCGCCATCCAAAGCTAGGAACTGCCAGGGCATTAGCGCTCACTGGCCACAGTTTTTTAGACGGCCTCAGCATAGGTGTTGCGTTTCAGGTTAGCACTGCGGTTGGTATTGCGGTGGCGATTGCTGTGATTGGACACCGTTTTGCTGATGGTTTTGATACAACAACATTCATGCTCTTTCACAAGAACAAACTTACGCATATTAAAGCCTGGCTGGTGATTGTTGTTGTGATGCCAGTTATTGGTGGTTTGGCGAGTCTGGTGGTGACGGTGTCAGAAAAGGCGCTTGCTATATACTTGGCGTTTTTTGCCGGCTTTCTCCTATATATCGCTGCTAGTAATATAATTCCTCAGGCACATTCTGAAGGGTCGCCTCGCAAGAACATTGCTCTGACTATTCTAGGAGTTCTGTTGATATTAGGACTGACCCACTTGGGCGAAATATAGAAACTCCTTGTACAATAGAGGAATGATAGTTGCTGTTATTGTTTTGGGTGCGATGTGTGTGATCTTGGCCGGTTTGGTAGCCTGGGTTTTCTTGCGCCCCAAGAAAGCAAGTGGCTCTGATGCTACAATGCTACTTAAAACAGATATGAGTGAGCTAACCAAGAGCATGAACTCGCTTAAAGATGGGTTGCAAAAGCAGCTGTCTGACCAGCTTGGGACTAGTAATAAACAAATGACGGCTCAATTTGAAGCCAGTGCCAAAATTATCCGTGAAGTAACTACAAAACTTACCGAGCTAGACCGCACTAACAAAAGCGTTGGTGATGTAGCTGCGGAGTTGAAGACGCTTCAAAATGTCCTACAAAACCCAAAACAGCGAGGAGTGCTGGGGGAGTATTACCTAGAACAAATTCTAAAGAACACTTTGCCGCCCGGTTCATTTGAACTGCAGTATAAGCTGGCCGAGGGTACAGTGGTTGATGCTGTTGTCAAACTAGATGGCAGACTGTTGCCGGTTGACAGTAAGTTTAGTCTGGAAAACTATAATCGTATTTTGGAGGCCAAGCCAGAGGATAAGCCAGCCCTAGAAAAAGCGTTTAAAGAAGACCTTAAAAAACGCATTGATGAAACAAGTAAATATATCAAAACCAATAAGGGCACACTGGACCAAGCACTGATGTTTATTCCTAGTGAGGCTATTTATTATGATCTGCTAGCTAACAAAGTTGGTTTAACGGGAGTAAGCGGCCGCAATTTAATGCAGTATGCTGCTGTTGATAAGAAAGTAACTATTGTTGGGCCGAGTACGCTTTCTGCCATGCTTCAAATAATTGTACAGGGACTAAGAAGTATAGAAATTCAGAAAGACACCGACACAATTAGAAAAAACATAGAACAACTAAGCAAGCACCTGCTCGCACACAATGGCTACATGCAGAAACTTGGCAGTAGTCTCGGCACTACTGTTGGCCACTTCAACACCACTTATAAAGAGTTGGGCAAAATTGACAAAGACGTAGTAAAAATTGCTAATACCGAGCCCGGCGTAGAGCCAGTCCTTTTAGAAAAGCCCACCTTAGACGACTAGCTTTAGTTCAGGCGGTTTTGTCAGTATAATTAAGGGCAAGTCATATGGTATATAAAATTAAAGAAATCGACACAGTTGCAAAGAAATTGAGGTCGAGGTTCAAAACACTCAAAGACAAGGCTGCTATCCGCCGGGCGCCGGAGTTGGCTGCTTTGTATTTTCAGATAAAAGAATTGCCACAAGAAGAACGATCAGCCTTTGGCGCTGAAATCAACCAGCTGAAGGAAGAGTTAGAAGCACTAGTCATCTCTCATCTCTCATCAACCATCAGTTTGGATCCGATAGATGTAACTTCACCATTTGACGTAAATTCAGACAAACCAGAAATTTTCACCGCTGCTCGTGGCAGCAAGCATCCTCTGATGAGTGAGTTGGAAAACATCTTAGATATTTTTGGCCGAATGGGATTTACTCCGTTAGAGTCACGGCAAATTGATGACGATTATCACATGTTTACTAGCCTCAACTTTCCAGCTGACCATCCAGCGCGTGATGACTATGACACTTTTATAACCGAAGAAGGGCTTATAGCCCCAGC
>JAYTJL010000012.1:0-3499 GCA_043731125.1 Candidatus Saccharimonadota bacterium | reverse complement strand
GACAGACACGGTATCTTCCATGGTAGTTTTCGGTAGTGGCTTGCCTGATAAGACTGCCTACCGGAAATTCAAAATGCGTTTGCCTGGTAATGATGATTTTGCTCATATGGCCGAAACCCTAAATCGACGATTGAGCCAAAGCAACCAAGCTAGGTGGCCGGTGCCGGATTTATTATTGATTGACGGTGGTAAGGGTCAGTTGGCGGCAGCTTACAAAATTCTTGTAGACAAAGGGCTTGAGTATATACCAATTATTGGTCTAGCAAAAAGAGAGGAAGAGATAATTTTTTACCATACTGCTGCTACTGCGCCAAATTTAGAATATGTTAAGACGGTGGATGGTTTTGTGCAAACAAGTGACGAATTTACTACTGTCGCTCTGCCACACTCAGCACCAGCAGTAAAATTGCTGCAACGTATTAGAGATGAAAGCCACCGTTTTGCCATCAGCTATCACACCAGCCTCAAACGCACGAGACAAACAACATCTTTACTCGACGGCATTCCTGGTATTGGACCAACCACCAAGAAAAAACTCATTCGCAAATTTGGGTCGGCTAGTGCGGTATCCCAGACCAGCCTTGTCCAATTACAGGATGCCCTTGGGACTGCTAAAGGCCAAGTCTTGCATGATCACCTTAACAATACTGAGGGTAGCGGTAAGACTGGTACAATATAGAGGTAGACATGAAAAATATAATCACCAAACTTGGTGTCAGGTGGCTGGCCAGCGCTCTTGGGTTGTGGATAGCAGCTTTTTTGCTGGGAGAGGGCCGTCTTAGCCTAGGTGACGACTGGCAGACAGTGGTAGTTGCTGGACTGATACTAGCTGCAATTAATATGGTGCTCAAGCCAATTCTTGTTATTCTGTCTTTTCCGGCCATAATTCTAAGCCTTGGGCTTTTTATGTTAGTTGTAAACGGGTTTATTATACTAGTGGCGTCTTTGCTGTACGACCCGTTTGTTGTATCAGGTTTTGGTGTAGCGGTGGTTGCGGGAGTTATTGTTGGACTGGTAAACTATCTGATAAGCAGGGTTTTGGAGGACCTATAATGAAGCAAAATTTACCATTTATTTCTCATTGCTCATTTCTCAATGATCATTCATTGATAATTGAAAATTGTAAATTGAAAATTGAAGCGACTGAAAGGAGCGACGTATGGATATATGGAGCTATATAACGATCGGTTCGGTGGTGATAGTAATAATATTAATATTAATTCAAACCCGTGGGGCCAGTCTGGGTGCGGGACTAGGCGGTGGAGGCGAGGTCAACACCGTTAGACGGGGTTCTGACAAAACCCTGCACCAAATTACCATAATCATGGTATTTATTTTTGCAACCAGTATTATTTTGGGATTGGTCGCGGCCTAAAACCGCTTATTCAGGGCAAAATAAGGTGAGATTATAAAAGTAGTGGCAAGATTTTTACCCAGCGAGGAGACCAGGCGCAAGGCAAAGCTATTGGTAAGAAGACGCAAGCGCAGTGCTCAAGAAATAGGCCAGCAGGCTGATGGGCAAATCGAAAAACTGCTAGTTAGGCGATTTGAGCGGTTGGTTTTTGTCCGGAGGTTTGTATTGCTTTGGACTGGGCTTTTTGTGCTACTAATATTTAGCACTATTATCCAATACCGCGGTCTTGGTAGGTACTATCAAACACCACAACCAGCAACTGGTGGGGTGTTCTCCGAAGGGCTTGTAGGTACTTTTACTAACGCAAGTCCCATTTACGCAACCGGAACTGCCAATCAGGCTGTGAGCCGACTCGTTTTTTCTGGTCTTTTCAATTATGACCGCACCGGGCAGCTAGTTGGAGACTTGGCCCGGACAGTTAAAATAGACCAATCCGAAAAAAACTATATTGTTAGTCTCAAACCAGGTATTCTATGGCACGACGGAAAACCTCTGACGGCCGACGATATTGTTTTTACCTACCGAACTATCCAGAACGGATCGGCTCAATCCCCCCTCTTTAGTAGCTGGCAAGACATAGTTGTTTCCAAGATTGATGAGTATACAATTAACTTTCGATTACCCAACCCGCTGGCAGCCTTTCCTCACTCACTCACCAATGGGATTATTCCAGAACACATTCTAAATCAAATAGAACCAAGGCAGATGCGTAGTGCGCAGTTTAATACCGCTCCGATAGGTACGGGGCCATTTAAGTGGAGGTTTGTTCAAGTGGATGGGTCTCCAGCAACTGGACTGGAACAACACATCACCCTGGCTCCGTTTGATCAATATTTCCAAGGCGTGCCGAAAATGGATGGTTTCAGCCTTACAACTTTTACTGACGAGAACAGACTGCTCGATGCCTACTACGACAAAAAGATCAATGCTATAAGTGGGCTGAACGATGTGCCGGAAGACATTGTCACTGGAGTGAGTGATGAGGTATATTCCACACCGTTAACAAGTGCTGTAATGGCATTCTTTAACAATTCACGCCCTGGTCTCAACGACGTTAATGTACGCAAAGCGTTGGTCCACGCTGTAGACACCAAGGAATTAGTTGGTCAGCTACAAAACGTGGCAGGTTTGGTGCTGTCGCCACTACTTAGTTTTCAACTTGGCTATGATGGTGGGTATGCTCAGGCTAGATATGACCCGGCGGTAGCCAATCAACTGTTGGACGCGGCCGGCTACATTAAAGGACCAGATGGTATGCGTAGCAAAGCCGGACTGCCGCTAGAATTTTCTTTAGTTGCTCAGAATACTGGTAACTATACAACCACGGCTACTTACCTACAGAAGAAGTGGGCTGAAATTGGAGTGAAAACAATAGTTAGTTATAGTAGGGCGTCGGACATACAAAGCGACATCATCGCTACTCACAATTACGATATTTTAGTACACGGCATAAGCATAGGCACCGACCCAGATGTCTACGCTTACTGGGACAGTACCCAGGCCAGTATTACTTCCCTTGGAAGGCTCAACCTGAGTGAGTATCGGTCTAAGACAGCTGACCAAGCGTTAGAGTCAGCCCGAACTCGGTCAGACCCAGCCATTAGAGCGGTCAAATACCAGTCCTTTGTTAGTACTTGGGTACAAGAAGCGCCGGCCTTAGCTTTATACCAACCAACGTATGTATATGTTTCCAGAGGGCCAATCTTTGGCTATCAGAAGAGAGTAATGATTGTTCCAACGGACAGATATTCAAACGTTCAAGACTGGATGATTCGCCAAGTTCGCAAATAACAGGCTAATAAAAAATACTCAGGCAAGTTAAGTATTTTTTATTTCACGACTACTCTTGAAATCACTTGATTGGTTTACTTTGGTTATGGGTACTTCGACACACTTCGTTCGCTCAGTATTATTCGCCGCACTCTACGAATGGCTTGCCGCGAGCAAGTATCCAATAAGATGCGCGTCGTAGAGAGACACCAACTAAAATGCCCGTAAATGCGGGCTTTTTAGTTGGTAAAGGTAGCAAATAAACTGCTTCATTTGCGTGGGACGAGAACGGGCGGAGCGATGTCTGGTGCCCAT
>JAYTJL010000011.1:0-16257 GCA_043731125.1 Candidatus Saccharimonadota bacterium | reverse complement strand
CCCGCTAATATCGTTTCGAGGATGCGATGTTCCTGAGAGGTTAAGTCTTCTCCGCTGGGCTGAATTAAAGCAACCTCACCAATCAAATGAATCAGTGCAAGCCTTTGGTCGCCTGCTATATATTCTAAAATGTCCGGGAGCGTCTCTTGCATATAGAAGACTATTCTACAATAAAGATACTCATATTACAAGTACATATAGAGGGCTCTAACGTTAAAATGATATAGTTAATATTGATGCAAGAAGACTTAGAAAATCACATTCGCCGTACTCTCAGCGACGGATTGATATTGCAGCTAGCAACACAAAGTGGTGACCAGCCGTGGGCGGCAACAATGTATTATGCATCAGATGATAACTTGAATATTTATTGGCTAAGCAGGCCAGATACCCGGCATAGCAAGGAGCTTGCAGCAAACCCAAAAACAGCTGGTGCTATTCCACTGGATGCCGAGCCGTCTGCTCCAAATGTGGGCCTACAAGTACAGGGCATAGCAGGTTTTTTGGGTGACCCAGCAGAAATTGAATCAGCAATAAGACTTTATGCTAAAAAATACGGTAATAGCAGTGAATTTGTAAATAATTTTTTAGCGGGCAAGGACGAACACAAAATCTACAAACTACAGCCCAGCCTGATAGTGCTTCTAGATGAAAAGACCTACCCCCAAAACCCTCGCCAAGAGTGGACGCTGAATTGAAAATGAAAAAAACCAAGATTATACCTAAGGGAGCACATCTAATCCCCAAAGAAGCGGAATGTGTCTTTAAAGGCATAATATTCGACGTTTACCAATGGGATCAAGAGTTATATGACGGAAGTTATGAAACGTTTGAAATGCTCAAACGGCCAGACACAGTATCGATCGCCGCCATCAGGGAAGACAAAGTAGTTGTACTAAAAGAAAGTCAGCCAGGTAGGGACGAATTTATTGGTTTTCCAGGTGGGCGCGCAGACAGGGGTGAGATACCCATAGATGCTGCTAAAAGGGAATTGCTAGAAGAAACCGGTATGAAATTTAGTAACTGGAAATTACTCGATGTTATTCAGCCACAATCAAAGATAGAGTGGTTCATGTATTCATATTTGGCGACCGACTTTGAAAGTCAAGAAGCACCAGCGCAAGATCCAGGTGAGAAAATTGAGTTGATGGAGCTGACATTTGATGAAGTTAAACGTTGTGATTCGCAGCTTAGACTTGGTAAGGGCGTTCTGCGGGATTTCGTTGAAATCAGAGATATAGTTATCGCACCTGAGTTTAGTGGTAGAGAAGTCGAAATATAAAAACACAAGCAATATAATAAATTCGCGCGTTGTAAAAACAACTAGTATTATATATTGACTTTCATGTGATTTGGTAGGATATTTGGCTTATATTACAGGAGGTAAATGCTATGTCACCAATTCTTCGTTTTTTTTTGGTGGTGGGAACGGGCGTTTCATTGCTTTCAGGCGTTACGTTTGCGGCTTTGCAAAGTCCAGCGGCGACTTTAACAGGCAATAGCATTGCTAGTGCCACTGCCGACCTGCGTATCGGCACCACTTCTAGTAGTTTTTCTAACAGTCGGATTGGTTTTGATTTTTCTGGGGTAATCCCAGGAGGGGCTGGTGTGCCGGCGAGTGGAAATACTATTTATCTAAAGAATTTTGGTAGCACCAGCCTAGCTATCAAATTATCAATTCCTGGTGCACCAGCATCTACTGGCACGGTTGATCTTAACAAGGTGTTTATCAACTTAACTAGAGTAGATACCAACTTTACCACTACTTTGTCCCTGCAACAGCTAATAGACGGCTACGCTGGTGGTGGTGTAGCTACGGGCTTTAACATCAACAGCGGCGCAACGCTTACATTTAGCCTAAAAGTTACTATGGCTGTCGATGCCATTGATGGCGCTAGTGCGAATATTACGGGGGTAGACTTACAGTTTAACGGGGTTTCTATCTAAGGGGGCAAATGAGCTTTTGGCACCATGGGCTGGTAGTCTTGGTAATTGGGCTAATGAGTGTTGCTGGCGTTGGAATATATATTACTAAATCACGCGGGTTACAGTACTATCCTGTAGAAAGTAGCTCTATGGCGCCAGTATTGATACCTGGAGATTTGAGTATAGGTAAAAAAGTAGAAGCCAACCAACTAAAAGTTGGAGATGTAATTACCTACCAAGCCGTAAATAGTGTCGACATCAAGAGGGTACGTAGTATAGATAAAGCTCGAGGCATAATCACCGTTGCAACCGATAACCAAAGCCCACCCTATGAAACTATCCAGGTTTCTACGTTGCAGGCATTAACATTTAAATCCCTCCCGTTGGTTGGCTATATATTGATCGAAATTCGGCGTCCGTTGGTGCTGATAGGACTGATATATATTCCGGTGGCGTTATTTATAGTCAGGGAAGCCAGACATCTGGCCCGGGCTACTTGGCGCAAACCGTACAATATAAGTAACCAGTAACCAGTAACCAGTAACCAGTAACCCCTCCTTCGCTAAAGTTACGGAGGGCAGGCAGTAACCAATGCTATGGTCAACTCAACTCTTGTGAGATAATCGAGGTAGATTTATGACAAAGACAATTGATCTCATTGAATCTGGTTTTCTAAGCAGGTGGCTTAGAGGTTACTACGAGCGTAATAATGTGCCTGGTTTCGTTGTAGCAGTTGCCAAAGATGGCAAAGTTATTCTCAATGAAGCATACGGGTATGCAAACTCAGAGACAAAAGAGGAGATGACTACTTCGCACTTATTCAGGATTGCCTCTCATTCTAAGACTTTTACAGCAACAGCGATAATGCAATTGCAAGAGCAGGGTAAGCTAAAGATTGATGACAACATTGTTGATTATCTTCCTTGGCTGAAAGAACATAAAGACAAGAGGTTTTTAAACGTCACAGTAAGGCAAATTCTTTCGCATGGTGCTGGCATTATCAGAGATGGATACGATCAAGGATTCTGGTCTCTTGAAATGCCTTACCCGGATGGAAATAGGCTCAAGGATGAGATATTGAAGTATGATCTGGTAGTTGAGAATAACCTCAGAATGAAGTATTCCAATTACGGATACTCCTTACTAGGTCTTTTGGTAGAAGCAGTATCGGGTGTTGGTTATAACGAATACGTTAGCCGTAATATAATTAAAAAACTGGGTTTGGAAAGCACTGGTCCCGAATACACTGACAAGATCAAAACTTCGTTGGCTACGGGTTACACAAGGGTCAACTCCGACAGGAGTAGAACACCCATAACAAAACCTGTGAATACTGGTGCAATGTCGTCAGCAACAGGATTCTACTCAAGCTCAAATGATATATGTAAATATTTTAGTGCACATATAATTGGTGATAACGAGTTGCTATCAAATGAATCTAAAAAAGAAATGCAACGTACGCAGTGGAAGGGCAATAAAACTTTTGATGACGGTGAATATGGGCTGGGTCTTGATATTGACTTCATAGATGACTACAGAATATTTGGTCATAGTGGCGGCTTTCCAGGATTTACCACCCGGACCTGGGTCTACCCAGAAGAACGGATCGTTATCACTATTCTATTTAATTGTCTTGGAGTGCCGGTTGGTCAGGTAGGTCGAAGCATAATGAAAACGGTTTTGTTGAGTTGTATAAATTCTTCAAAATTAGACCAATCACTGACACCTTATCAGGGAAGATTTGAAAAACTATCACATTCTGTAGATTTTATAGTGCATAGTGATAAGCTTCTGTCGACTAACACATCATCAATCTATCCGCTGGATGCCGCCGAAGAGCTAGTAAGGGTCGAGGAAGACAATACATTCAAAATAATATGCACCAGCAGTTATGGGTCCGAGGGTGAAATGGTCAAATTCAAACTCAACCAAAACGGTCAAGTCGAATATGTTGTGTATGCTGGTGCTAAATTATTACCACAGGCAGTTTATCGGAAAAAGTTTGAAAAAATGAAAGAAATAGCTAGCCCAAATGAGTAGTGATAACCGACCTAAGGGCAACTATGCTTTTATAGATAGTCAAAACCTCAACCTTGGAATTCAAAAAATGGGCTGGAAGTTGAGCTGGCAGAAGTTTTATGATTTTTTGCGTAATCAATACGGTGTTGAAAAGGCCTACCTGTTTATTGGCTACATGCCCGACAATGTAGAACTGTATGAGCAAATGCACGAACTGGGTTTTTTGATTGTCCTAAAACCTACACTTGAAATGTACAAAAACCCAGCCGGCACCGAAGAACCCCTGACAAAAGAGCAAGAAGACAAAAAACCGCCAGTCAAGGGAAATACCGATGCCGAACTGGTCTTATATGCAGTTAAAGAAATGCCCAACTACAACAAGGCAGTAATTGTCTCTGGTGATGGTGATTTTTTTAGCCTGGTTGAATACCTTGACCAACAGGGTAAATTGGAAAAACTTCTAGCGCCCAACTACCAGTACTCCAGCCTACTCAAACCATTCGATAAATACATAGAACGCCTAGATCATCACAAACACGAACTACGTTATTTCAGTCGAAAACCATCAGGAAAAAGACCCCAAAACATAGACCGTAGATCTCAGAAAACTGGACAATAGTAGTTTAATATATAGGTGAACCAACCAGAGGTAACTTCGCAATGACCTATTGCATTTTGCGCCGTTCAGTAGCATATTGAGACTTAGGTAAAAACAGGAGGGGCGAGTTATGGACGTAGAAGTAAATATATGGGGAGTAGTTGCGGCATTTGTAGCCAGCATGGTTATTGGTAGCACTTGGTACTCCAATAGTGTATTTGGTAAAGATTGGCGCAAGCTGGCCAAACTAGACGCCAAAAAAGAGAAGAAAGACATGCCCAAAGCAATGGGAGTAATGGTAGTTATGTCACTAATTACTGCATTTGTTTTGGCACATGTAACGTATTTGTCATTCACTTTTTTTGACTACACATTTCTTAGTGCAGCTGTAAGTACATCTTTTTGGATGTGGCTTGGTTTCGTCTTTACTGGTGGGGTCATGATGGGGGCCTTTGAGCAACGTCCAATGAGACTAACTGCTATCAACCTAGGCAATTCACTTGTGACATTCATAGCCATGGGTCTGGCCATCGGCTTGGTCGGATTCTAGTTGGCCGATATATAGGCCTTTTGTTTTTGGTTTTGGGTAATCGTCTGGGAGCTTTAGTTTCTCTAGATATAATTTGTCCGGAGGCCAGATATCCTCAAAGACACCCAAATATAGCGCTGTGGTCTCAATATCTCCACAGGTAATCGCATTATTTATTTTACGGATACATCGTTCGAAACCTTCTGTAGCAGCGGTGGCGGTATCAAGCCTACTTACCGAGAGCTTGCTGTTGTGATAACCCTCTCCCAGCAATTCTTCCATCACTATATATCTAGCATAAATAGCAAAGAGTGCCTGTTCGTTCTGAGCGCCATCGAATAGGGCTGGTGGAAATGAGCCACTTTCTATTGCAGACAGTTTTTGTCTACGTAGATTATTCCTATCCTTCATCTCCAAATGATAGGCGGTTCCTAGATGACTTCGATACTCGAGCAAACTGTCGTCAAATCTTTTGGCAAAAATAGTAGCTGATGGGCATAAATTTTTTTTTGAAAGAAAGTCGATAGAGGACTGGGTTGGGATAAGACCCTCGTTTGCTTCAATAAATTGAACCCCCCAGCTGAGCATATCATCCGCTGTCCAACGCCGTGAGTTTGGATCTACGCCTGCAGCCTCATATGCATTTCCAAGCGAGCCAAGTTTTGAAATGATTACGTTTATTGAAGGACTATTTGTGTCGCTGCTAGCATTTGCTACAAGATCAGCCCTGGTCGGTTTCCTGCCAAGCTCTTCAGCCAGTGATCGAATGTATTCGCCAAATTCATCAACGGTCCAGTCGTCAAACATGCCCGCTCTTTTGGTTGAGGTTAGCCCTAGCTCTGTATAGTACCTGGCCATTGATTTAAAAGCGGGATGAGAGGTGATCTCCCACACACTCGGCCCAATCCCGATACGAGCTGCCCTGCGAATAATATCCTTGTTTAGCTGGCGTTTATATCTATCTTCCGGTTCACCGACTACTTCACTCAGCCAGTGGCCATATTTAAGGAGCGATGCTTTGCTTCGTGTTTCTTTCCTGGAATACACAAAATCTGGTACCTGGATATTCTCATCTCTCAATATTTGCCTTAGTGGATATACTTCCGTCTTTTTGTCGGTCAAAATGTAAAACCTATCCAACTTATCATCCCCGTAGATAAGCGTTCTTGATTCAAGGTCGAAATATGTATTCGAAACAGGTTCTTTAGATGGTTCGCCCATGTGACTATTATATTGCAAAGACAGCTTGTAGTCTAAAACGCAAAATAGTTTAACAAAAGCATTTTGGAATTTTTGGTACACTATATACCAATGGCAAAAGAAACAAACATTTTAAAACACCACCTCAAGTTTCCGCGTACATTTATGTGGGGTGCTAGTACTAGTGCCTACCAGGTAGAGGGCAACAATCACAACCAGTGGAGCATTTGGGAGCTCAACCACGCTGGAGAGATGGCCAAAACAGCACATAAAAGGCTAGGGCACCTGGCTAGTTGGCCGGACATCAAACAACACGCCACCAAGCCAGAAAACTACATCAGCGGCCGCGGCGTAGAGCACTATACTCGCTACACGGAAGACTTCAGGCTGGCAAAGAGCCTCAACCTCAACTCAATGCGTTTTGGTATTGAATGGTCCCGGGTAGAACCAGAAGAAGGTGTTTGGGATGAAGATGCTATAGCGCATTATCACCGCTACATTGTCGAGATGAAACAACAGGGAATCACACCTGTCCTCAACCTGTGGCATTGGAGTATGCCGGTTTGGTTTTGTGACAAGGGGGCGTTTAAGTATCGCCGTAATCTAGGTCATTTCAAACGGTTTGTACAGCGCATGGCCGATGAATATGCAAAGGACTTAGAATGGGTTATTACCCTCAACGAACCGAACGTTTACGTTACATTTGGTTACTTAGCCCCAGAACCTACAAGCGGGCACTGGCCACCTGGTGAGACCAATCCGCTGAGTTTTGCCAGAGTGTATTGGAATTTGGTTAAAGCACACAAACTGTCTTACAAAGTGCTCAAAGCAGCCAACCCACAACTCCAAGTCGGCCTAGCTATTCAGCTTGCCAATATTCAAGCCAAGCGGCCCCATAACGAATTAGACGAAGCCACTACACGCTTTATGCGCTACTTTTGGAACTGGTGGTTTATGATGCGGGTTCGTTTGCAGATGGACTATATTGGATTTAACTACTACTTTACTGACTACTACACCGACATAGGTAAAAGAGTAGACCCTAAGTTGCCAGTTAATGACATGGGCTGGTACATGGAACCGGAAGGGCTATACCCGCTACTGCTAAGTGTCTCTCGCCGATATAAAAACAAGCCAATAATTATTACCGAAAACGGGGTAGCGGATGCCAAAGACGAATACCGACGATGGTGGATAGAAGAGACTATTGTAGCCATGGAGCGGGCTATATCTGAAGGAGTCAACATAGTTGGTTATTTCCACTGGAGTTTGCTTGATAACTTTGAATGGGCAAATGGTTGGTGGCCCAAATTTGGACTGGTGTCAGTTGACAGAGCACACGGCATGAAACGGACTATCAGACCCAGTGGCAAGTGGTTTGCTGGCAAAATCCGCGAACTGTACCGCTAATGCAATACTCAACGAGGTCAACTAGAGCAACGAGAACAATGAATGCAGAAATGATTAAATCATTCAATGGATTAACTTCATTGACCGTTCATTGAGGACCTGCCTGCCGTAGGCAGGTTGAACTCGTTGAGTATTGAACATTATTTTCTAAACTAAGCTTGACCATTTTGGTAATCTGTGCTAGTATATGTGTTATGGCAACATTAAACACAAAAACATTAGACAAAAAATACAATATCAACGACCAAGGCTCGACTGCCCGTGAGACGATGGCTAAGCGCGATCCAAGATTATTAGACAAGGCCAAAAAGGCTGGAGCTGTTGTGATGACTGGTCTTGCATTAACTGGTGTAGGCGGAAAATATGTTCATGACAGAGTTGAGGCAGGCACCGAGGTGAATAATGCACGACTAGAGTTAGCCTCAGTGAATACTCCGAAAAGGGAAGTAAAGCTTGACGGTGAAACAACGGTTTTTGGAGTAGCATCTGCTGCTGTTGAAAACGGCTATCTCAAGGGTGTTGATCCACGAGAAGCTAGCGACTTTCTAACTGAAGAATTAGATGCTCAGTTGCATGCTCGGGGAATCCTAACAGAGGGTGAGAACATCGATATGGGTAAACTTCAGCCCGGTACTGTACTGGAATTGCCGGCTAGTTGGGAAAGAATCGGTAATGAACAGCCGATAGTCGAAATTGATACAGCCATTCGTACTGAGATCAATTCACAGGGCCAGGAAGTGACCATTGAGGCACACCAAGACGGTCATACTACAACAACTGTTAATCCTGGTTAGTGTAGTTAGTTATTTGTCATACGCTATATATTGTGTATAAAGTGTGACATCCACGTGTATGTGGATAAATAGCCCCAGAAGGGGCTTTTTTTAAATTTAATACTATTGCATGTGGGTAGTAGTGGGTAGTAGACTGTTGTCAGTGGGTAATCGTGGGTAGTCCAAAACAGACTGCGCCTCAATAAAACAAAAACCACTAATTCAAAAACACTATGGGAGATTACTTTGAAAGAAAGCTTGACGACAAGCGGCGGCTGACAATTCCAGCCGAGCTTCGAGATGAGTTTGCTAGCGGAGTAGTCATAACCAGAGGGTTTGCGAATTACTTGCACCTTTATACTAAATCCGTTTGGGACGAACTGGTTGAGCCAGCACTGCAGGGAAACATCCTTGACGAAGCCACGGCCGACCAAAATGTACAGTTCCGAATGGGTAAAGTACAAGAGCAGTTGGACGGCAAACAAGGCCGAATTCAGTTGCCAGGGCATTTGTGCGAATACGCCGGCATTGGCCGGGAGGTAGTCGCAGTACGAGCCGGTAGATACTGGCGAGTAATGGCCAAATAAGGAGCAGGAAAGAGAACCTTAACAATTAGGCGTTTGAAACCAGTTACTCATCATCGACAAATGACAGATTCAATTCGAAGGTCGAGATTAGCTAATTGGCAGCCAGCCGGTGGTATTTAGGGGTCCATCGTTATCAAAAACCCTCGCACATTTTAAAATCTCAAAAACACCTCCCAAAACTCCACCTCACAAAAAAAGTCTCTCTCAAGAACTTTTAGAGCTTAGACCAAGAATTTATTCGCGTTCTGGGCTCAAACCTCGTCTATTCAATCCTGAGTAGACAACCCCCTCCACTTTGGTCGGGGTAAACAAAAACAAAAACCCCAAAAATACAAAAAGCTGACTGCTAATTAGGTGATCTTGCAAACCAAAACAAAAACCGAAAAAACAAAAACTATGAGTGAAAATTCACCTCACCAACCGGTTCTACTGGATGAAGTTATTGCGTGCCTAAGCCCCAAAGAGGGCGAGTCTTACCTAGACGTTACGGCAGGCTACGGCGGACATGCCAGTGCGGTAATACAACAGACTAAGGCGCTCAGAAGGGCTGTCTTGGTTGACCGCGACGCAGAGGCTGTTGACTACCTAGGTAGCCTGCATAACCTGCGCGGTGCCAAATTAGTGAGGGATGACTTTGCTCATGCCTGTGATGATTTAATCAAAGCAGGTGAGAAGTTTGACATAATTTTGGCCGACCTTGGAGTAAGTTCACTGCACTTTGATGACGCCGAGCGTGGTTTTTCAATCAATAATAGCGGGCCGCTAGATATGCGTATGGATAGACAACTAGAAAAAGACGCGGCCTATATAGTAAATAACGAATCTGAGGCAGAACTAGTCCGTATTTTGCGAGGATACGGGCAAGAGCCCAAAGCATCAACCATAGCAAAGCAAATTATGCGCAGCCGGCCGCTGCGCACCACTGGCCAGTTAGCTGATATTGTTAAGAGCACATACCCGGGTTACAGCCGGATGCATCCGGCAACCCGGACCTTCCAGGCTCTAAGAATTGCCGTCAATGACGAACTGGGTCAGCTGGAAAGAACGCTACCGTTAGTGGCCAACCTATTAACACCAGGTGGGCGACTGGCAATAATTAGCTTTCACAGTCTAGAAGACCGGATGGTGAAGCACTACTTTTCTGAAATTGCAGGACATACCCTAGATGCCGAGTACACACCACTTACCAAACGCCCAATAACCGCCGGCCACGATGAATTAATTAATAATCCGCGAGCCAGGAGTGCAAAACTCCGAGCTTGTCGCAAAAAATAAAAAAGAAAGGACAGGGTATTTAACTCAAATATGAGAGTTGAAGTACAAAATAAGTCCCGTGCACAAAGGGTCCACGTAAGAGTGGTTTCCTAAAAACAGGATAACCGGTAGGACTGCCATGTGCTGGTGGTCCTACCACCAAATAAATACCAAAAACACATATATGACATACTCATCATCAGCCGCATACAGCCGCCGCGCAAGTGGGACAAGAAACCGAAACAGTGTTAGTTTTGCAGCTCGCGGGACAAAACTAGGACCAGTTAGCAACAGTATAGTTTTAATAGTACTGGCCTGCATGGTAGGTCTGCTGTATTTGACTCAAGTTACCAAAACCAACAGTTATGGTTATACAATTAATTCGCTAGAACAGGAACAATCCAAACTATACGACCAAAGAGCAGACCTTGAAGTAAGTTCGGCTCGTCTGCAGTCACTAGAGCGTGTAGCCGGTTCTGACGTTGCAAAAAACTTAGCCACAGCCACACCTTCGGGTAGTATTCAATAGCATCCCTCCGTATGCCGCATGACGCTAAGAACAAGCCCAAAATGCGTTTCCACACCAATCGTCGCATAGAGGTGTGGTATTTGCTGATAATTGCTGTATTGGCAATATTTATAACTAGACTTTTTTACCTTCAAATAATTAGACACGATCACTACCGTGACCGGGCCCTATCCTCTCAACAGAAAGAATATGTAATCAACCCCGACCGCGGAACTATCGAAATGAGCGGCAGTGACGGGACAATACCGGTGGTACTTAATGAAAAACTCTACACCATGTATGGGGACCCGTTAATTGTAAAAAATCCTGAAAAAACCGCTCGGGCACTGAGCCAGGTAACCAAAACACAACCAGAAGTATTGGTCGAACTCTTAAAAACCAAAGGTAGCCGTTATGTAATTCTTGCCAAACGCCTGAGTGAGGAAGAAAAATCAACTCTAACGGCACTTAAATTACCGGGCGTTGGCTTTCAAGCCGTTACCTACCGTACCTACCCGCAGGGTGGTTTAGCTGCGCCGCTACTAGGTTTTGTGAATAATGATGGCAAAGGGACCTACGGAGTTGAGCAAGCCCTGGATAAGACACTAAAAGGTAGACCCGGCCAATTAAAAGCGACTACCGATGCTGCTGGTGTGCCTCTAGCGGCGAGTAAGAACAATGTCAGAATTGCACCCGTGTCTGGTGATAAAGCTGTCTTGAGCATTGATGCCTCCATGCAGAAGCAACTGGAAGATATATTGAAAAAAGGATTAGATAGGGCGAAGAGTAAAATCGGCACTGCACTTGTTATGGATCCAAACACTGGTGCAGTTAAAGCAATGGCGTCGTTGCCAGGCTATGACCCGGCTACTTACTATTCGGTTGAGGATGCAGCTGTTTTTAGTAATGCCAATGTTTCTGAGCCGTTGGAGGTTGGTTCTATTATGAAGCCGCTAACGGCCGCAGCTGCGCTTGACAAGGGAGTTATTGCTGCTGACACGTCGTATTACGACCCTAGTGTTTGGCGCCTAAACGACCACGACGTGACCAATATTGAAGAAGACGGCGGTGCTGGAACAAGGAATGTTGGCGATATACTAAACCTTTCGATTAATACGGGTGCTGCCTGGATGCTAATGCAAATGGGGGGAGAAACTGGAACGGTCAACCAAAAAGCACGCACAACCTGGCATGATTACCTCGTAAATCATTACCGGTTCGGACAGACCACCGGTATTGAGCAGGGATATGAGGCGGAGGGCTATGTACCAGTGCCAGATGATGGTTACGCACTGCAACTGACGTATGCAAACATGAGTTTTGGTCAGGCAATGACCACAACTCCGATTCAAATGGCGGCAGCCCTGTCCGCCATCATCAACGGAGGCAATTACTATCAGCCTCACTTGGTGGATAGAACTATTAGTCCAACAGGAAAGGTAACCAAAACCAAGCCCAAGGTATTGGTTAGTAATGTTGTTTCACCTAAGGTTTCGAAAGATATGATTGGTCTGCTGGAATACGTTGTGCAAGGGCACTTGGAGTCGGGCTTTTCGTACTTACGGTTTCCAGAAGGATATAGCGTTGGCGGCAAAACAGGGACAGCACAGATTGCCAAGAAGACCGGTGGCTACTATGAGGATAAATTCAATGGCACTTTTCTTGGGTTTGTAGGCGGTGATACGCCATCATACGTCATCATGGTCAAAGTGTCAGAACCTGGCATTGGTGGCTATGCTGGCTCGCAGGCTGCCCAGCCGCTTTTTGCTGATATTGCCCACATGCTGATAAATAGTTTTGACGTGCCCCAGAGGACAGTCCGCTAGAAGGATGATATAATTTAGTGCAAATAATAAGATGAAAAAACAGGAAAATATATGAGCAATTTACAAATATTGGTCGACTCCAGCACACTGCAACACATCTTTACGCTTGGGTTGCTCAGTTTCATTACCGCCATGGCTCTGACACCAATCTACACCACAGCAGCCTACAAAGGACAGTGGTGGAAGAAAATACGCACACACACAATCAGTGGTGAGGCTGCCAAAGTATTTCATAAATTACACGCTGCTAAGCATGAGCGTAATATTCCAACCATGGCAGGGGTTATCTTCATAGCCTCAACGGCCATAATAACACTTGGAGGTAACCTGTCACGGTCTGAGACGTGGCTGCCCTTAGCGGCAATGGTTGGTGCCGGTGCTGTTGGGCTGCTTGATGATGTTATTAACATTCGGGGCATTGGTGGCAAAGTTTCTGGACTTCGAGCCAAGGTAAAAGGGTCTCTGATAGTCGGCATCGCAGCAATCGGTGGATGGTGGTTTTATGAAAAATTGGAAATAAGTACCATGCACATACCTTTCGGGGGAGACCTTAGTGTCGGGTGGCTAATTATACCGATATTTGTGCTGGTGGTATTTTCAACTGCCATTAGCGTTAATTTTACAGATGGGCTAGATGGATTGGCTGGGGGTCTGTCAGCAATTGCATTTGGAGCCTATGCCATTATTGCAATTATTCAAGAACAATACGGTGTGGCCGGCTTCTGTATGACTTTGGTTGGCGCACTACTCAGCTACACATGGTTTAATATATATCCGGCGCGGTTTTTTATGGGTGATGTAGGGTCGTTTGCGCTTGGTACAGCGCTGGGTGTGGTGGCTATGTTAACAGATACCTTGATGCTACTTCCATTGATTGGTTTTGTATTTGTTGCCGAAACTGGTTCTGTGATTGTCCAACTGTTGAGTAAAAAACTTCGGGGGGGTAAGAAATTGTTCCGCTCAACACCTATCCATCACCATTTTGAAGCCATAGGTTGGCCCGAAGCTAAAGTAACAATGCGTTTTTGGGTGATTGGCCAGATGGCAGCGTTTGGTGGGGTGGTGTTATTTATTCTTGGAGGATAATCAACTCTTGATCATTAAAAACAAAAACATCACCAAAAAAACTAAAGAAAATGTTTAAAAACAAAAATAGAACCAGAAAAAGTCGTATCGTAGCACCACTCGTTAGCCCAGGAGTTGGAGGCAGTGGAGTAAAAACCAGGCGACACAAGCCTGACTACGGATTGCTTGTTATAACCGCACTTCTGATGGTTGTTGGCATTGTCGTGGTGTATTCCATAAGTCCTGGCTTGGCAGCATCTCAAGGCGTAAGCCAGAGCTACTTCATAACCAAACAGCTAGTAGATGTAGCTGTTGCAATTGTTGCATTTGCTATTGCCGCTTTCCTGCCGGTTAGTTTTTGGCGCAAAATGACAATGCCGCTTATTATTGCCGCTCTGGTAGGGTCGGTCGCAGTCATGGTTACTCCTATAGATGCTGTATATCAGGCGCATCGCTGGATAAGACTGGGGCCTCTTTCTTTTCAGGTGGCTGAACTGATCAAGTTGGCCCTAATTGTTTGGCTGGCTGGTTTTCTTAGCACCCAATCCCGGCTGGGGTTGCTTCGAGATTCTAAAGAGACACTGCGACCCTTAATTCTAGTTACAATAGTTATTGCGTTTGTAGTAGCAAAATTGCAAAGCGATCTTGGTTCAACTGGGGTGATGGTAGCAATAATTGCGCTAATGGCTTACTCTGCAGGTCTACCGCTAAAAAGAGTTGGCCTTATAGCAGCACTTGTAGCAGTGGTGGCAGTGCTAGCAATTTCTACTAGTAGCTATAGGCGGGATAGACTGGCGACTTATCTAAATCCAGGCAGGGACTGCCAAAATACTGGCTACCAAGCCTGCCAAGTGCTAATTTCGGTAGGTTCTGGTGGTGTTATGGGGCTGGGATTGGGCTATAGCGTACAGGCCTATGGCTACACACCAGAAGCTTCTGATGATTCAATCTTCGCTATTATGGCCGAACAGTTTGGTTTTATGGGGTCGGTTTTGATACTAGTGATATACGGACTATTTATTACTCGGCTCAAAATGATCGCTGAACGCACGGCTGATATGTTTTCTAAAATGCTGGTTATTGGTGTTATGGCATGGCTAAGCACACAAATGATAATAAATGTTGGAGCTATGCTTGGGTTACTTCCCTTAAAAGGCATCACCCTCCCGCTCATTAGCCAGGGTGGAACGTCGCTGGTGTTTGTAACTATTGCGCTAGGGTTAGTTTTTCAGATTTCACGTTATACTAGTTACAGTAAAGTTAATATAGATGAAGAACAAAAAGACACAACGGGCCACGATCGTCCTTTGCGGGGGCGGGTCGGGCGGACACATCGCGCCGCTACTGTCACTCGCCCAAGAACTTAAAAAAAGCTCAATTAAACCGCGCATAGTATATGTGGGACTAAAGGGCGAACGGGTAAATGGTCTTGAGACGCGCTATGGGCTATTTGAAGAGGTTTATTTGGTATCTTCGGGTAAGTTCAGGCGTTATCATGGAGAAAGCCTGTTGGCCCACCTAACGGACGTTAAGACCCTACTACTTAATGCCAGAGACCTTGTTAAAGTAGTTGGCGGGACAATTACCGCTCGTCGCTTACTAAAAAAACTAAAACCAACAGTAGTCTTTTCTAAAGGTGGTTACGCTGTTGTACCTGTGGGGATTGCAGCGCACGGCTTAGGCATACCAATAGTTACCCACGATTCTGACACTTTACCTGGACTAGCTAATAGAATTATTGGCAGATGGGCTAGTGTTCACGCCACAGGGATGCCAACTGAATATTATTCGTACCCAAAGTCCAAAATGCGATATACAGGTATTCCGGTCGTCAGCCAGTTTGATTCGGTGAGTCTATCTGACAAGGAAGAATATAAAAAACAACTAGCTATTCCGACGCCGAGTACGGTACTTATGGTGGCCGGGGGAGGACAGGGGTCAAGAACAGTAAATAATATGGTCATCAATAGTGCTAGTCAGCTGTTTGTTGATGTACCTCAGTTGTTTATAATCCATCTTTCGGGCAAGACACTTGAACATGAAGTCAAGACAGGATATGGTGAGAATCTTAACGAGGCGTGTAGGGCAAGAGTTAGAGTGGTTGGTTTTACAGATGAATTGTATAAATTTAGTGCTGCCTCTGATTTGGTCGTTGCCAGAACAGGAGCATCGACTCTCGCAGAACTGGCTATGCAGGGCAGGGCAGTTGTGGCGGTCCCGAGTCCTTTTTTAAGTGGTGGACACCAGCTAAAGAACGCTGAGATGTTAAAAAAACAACATGCTGCTGAAATCGCCCATGAAGATATACCCCCTGAAGACTTCACAAAATTAATCACAAGGCTATTAAATGACAAATCAGCGCGTCAACTACTGGCAACTAACCTACATGCTCTGGCCAAACCGCACGCAGCTCGCGACATAGCTCAAATATTACTTAATTTTGCTAGCAAGGATCAGTAGGACTTTAGCGGTGGCTTTACTTGGTAAGAAAAAGGCCCCTAGGGCTCGTCAGCGGGTAGTGGCTGATACGTCAGTTAACATGACTACCTACTACCGCTCTGG
>JAYTJL010000010.1:0-3669 GCA_043731125.1 Candidatus Saccharimonadota bacterium | reverse complement strand
ACGGCATTATTAGAATGCAACCAGTACTAGACTTAGCCCAGGTTGGTGACAGACAAAAATTGTTCAAACTCAGCGAAGCAATTTATAAATTGGTCGTGGCATACGGTGGAAGTATTAGTGGTAGTGCCGGTGACGGACGGATGCGAGCGCCCTACACCCCGCTAATGTACAGTCCAGAGACCTATAAATTTATGATGAGCGTTAAAAATATATTTGACCCACACGGTATTCTCAACCCCGGTGTCAAAACAGCCAGCCTGGAAGATGTTAAGGCTCTTATGCGTAGCGACTACAGTCTTGGCCATCACCACGAACACCTTCCCAGAAATTAAGGAGTAAAATAAAAAATACTTAACAAGTTAAGTATTTTTGTTGGTTCCTCGATTACACTCGGAATCATTCGTCGCGTATCAGATTTGGCTTGCCACCCTTCGATCTTGAGCCTCAGGGTCGAAAGATGAGCAAGCATCCCTATGATGCGCGTCGAATGGTGGGCGAGAGAGGACTTGAACCTCCACGTCTTGCGACACCAGTCCCTCAGACTGGCGTGTCTACCATTTCACCACTCGCCCGAATGTAGCTACAAGCAATAGTATACTTTTCAAACCAAACTAACTCAACACCTTTCAATCAGTTAATTTTGTGCTATAATTTCCAGGTCATATCGTTGACCCGGGCGCTTAGCTCAGTTGGCTAGAGCATCTCGTTTACACCGAGAGGGTCGGGGGTTCGAGTCCCTCAGCGCCCACCAAGATTTTAAAATTAGGAAGCTTTAGTGATGACAAGACATTATATGGGCGTCCCAATTCACATGGAAGGCCCGTGTTACGTTGCACCAGACAGCGCGGCTCCCCTTCCCGACACAATTTGGCAAAGAATTGATCTAGAAGCTCTAGACGAAACTATGGAACGACTTGATAATAATGCGGACAATGCCCGTATACTCAGCCCTGAGGCAAGAGAGTACTTGCTATCTATTGGCGGACCAGTAACTCAATCGATGCTAAAAGAAATCGATAAGTAGTCGCACGCATTAGTTGAAATAACACCTTATATTCACTAGAATAGAGAAGTTCGGCTCTGTAGCTCAGTTGGTAGAGCAGAGGCTTGAAGAGCCTTGTGTCCACAGTTCGAGTCTGTGCGGAGCCACCATTCGACTCGGCAGATAAAACTGCCTCGCTCATGGTAAACCATTCAATATTGTACTAATGTTGAAATTAGGTAAAACTATGTGCCGAGTCGAATGAGTCTGAGCCAGTCGAAGACCCCTGAAGAAAAAAAGTGGGCTGTTTACATATGTCAAGCTAATACCGGCAGGTACTACACTGGGATTACAAACAATATCCAAGCTAGGATTAATAAACATAATCGCGGTCAAGGCTCAAAATTCGCCAAAGAACAAGGTCCTTTTGGCTTGGTTTATGTATCGAAACCACTTTTGAATAAGTCTGAAGCGCGGAAACGTGAAATTCAAATCAAAGGCTGGACAAGAAAAAAGAAAGAGAAATTAATAGAGGGTGAGTGGTTATGATACTAAGTCCGCTGTCTGTGCGGAGCCACCATTCGACTCGGAAGATAAAACTGCCTCGCTCATCTCTCGACCCCGAGGCTCGAGATCGAGGGGTGGTAAACCAAGCTTTGCCTAAAGCAAAGCAATTAACAATTCACATTTATCAATTAGCAAGTATTGCTTATGTGGTCGTTAGAAACGCTTCTTCGAGAGTTGTTTTACCCTCAAAAGCTAGTTGCATAGCAAGTTCGTGTAGTGATTTAAACCCAGTTGCCCTGACAGCCTCATAAAGTTGTCTGTATGTTGCCCCTTCCAGAATTAATAATTCGATGTTCTTATCAACAAATAATATTTCAAATATTCCTTGTCTGCCACTAAACCCACTATCATAACAGGAGTCGCAACCCACACCTCGTTTAAAAATATTATCTGCTACAGGCGTTTTTACACCTGCCTCTTGCAATGTTTTCACCGACGGAGAATAGCTAGCGATACAGTTAGGACAATTCAGCCGTATAAGTCGTTGGGCAATAACGGCTTTAAGAGCATTGGCAATTGCTGAGCGAGGTATTCCAAACTCTAAAAAGCGCATAACCGCCGTAATAGAGTCATTTGTATGCATTGTGGCTAGCAACAACCTCCCAGTAAGAGCCGCCCTAATTGCAACCTCTGCCGTCTCGTTGTCTCTAATTTCACCAACCATTATTACGTCTGGGTCTTGTCTAAGAATTGCCCGAAGCCCATTAGAAAAGGTGAACCCTATGGCTGGATTTACCTGCGCTTGTCGTAAATTGTCTATTTGATATTCAACTGGGTCTTCTAGGGTTATTATGTTTTTTTCAATCGACTGCAACTGACCAATAGTCGAATACAACATGGTAGTCTTACCACTACCCGAAGGACCAGTGGATAAGATCATTCCATGGGGTTTACGAACAGCTTCTCTCAGTCTTTCAGCATCATGCTGTAACACCCCCATCTCTTCGAATTGTTTGAAAAGCGATACACTTCTGTTGAGCACCCTCATTGTAATTGCTTCACCAAAAATGCTTGGAAAACTAGACACCCTTACATCCAGGTTTACTGGCTCGGCACTACCTTTAATTGGATCAAAGACGTTTAGTGATTTAAAAAAGTGGCCATCCTGCGGAATTCTGGTTTCTGCAATATTCATATTAGCCAAAACTTTAACACTCGAAACCAATCCCGGATGGTCAGACATTGGCCCTTCAGCTTCCAGGTGCAGTGTGCCGTCTATCCTGAACCGAATAACATATTTCGTTGATTGTGGGTCTATATGAATATCAGACGTTTTTTTTGCAACCGCCGACTGTAAATATTTATAAACTATTTCTTCCATTTTGTAGATGCCACCCTTGTAGTTACTACAATATTACCACGCTTATGCCTATTTAGTGTATTGATACCAACAGATGATTCTGCAAATATTACAGATAGGCACTCAATGCAGTGATGTATGGGTACCGTCTATGCCCTGTTGTACTTTTTGGTTATATATCGGTTTTGTCAAAAACATGGTGCTATAATATAAGTACAAACTAAGAGGGAGTACTGCTATGAAAAATGCATATGATGTCCGAGTGGGACTAATCCAAAAGAAAAACAACCTTAAAAAATACGCAGCTGGCGCAGTCGCAACAGTAGCAAACGCCGGGGGCCTAGCTGGTTCTGCAATAGCCGCGCAACCTACTAATCCAGGTTGTTTCGGCCGCGATCGTGCTGTAATTATCAAAACTGTATTCATCGAACCAGGAGGACAACCAGGGGCTTCTGAATGGGGCCATATTGCTGCTGATCGTGCAGGCACCAATGGTGACCAAAACCGAGCATACAAGGCATCTGTAGATTGTGGACAGTACTCGGGCTAATTCGAATCACTCGTAAAAACACGCGGGCAAAATCACCCGCGTGTTTTTAATTGCTATACAATTCTTAGCTAATTGGTATAATCCTTCAATATATTTTGCTTTTAACAGGGGTATTTGCTACAATTTTAGTTGTCGCGGGTGTAGCTCAGTCACGACGAACTCCCTTGTCGAGGAGCCGACCGAAGCGTCGGCTTTGCATACAGCATCATTCGATACGGCCATGTCGGATGGCAATGAAGCGCTTTGTACAGATGGTTGTACCTTGAGAAA
>JAYTJL010000009.1:0-3873 GCA_043731125.1 Candidatus Saccharimonadota bacterium | reverse complement strand
TTTGTTTAGTTGAGTTTGGGTGTTGGTGGTTTTGTTTATAACCTTTTTGTGTTGCTTGTTTTTGGATGGAACAACCGCTTGCGAGAAGCGGTTGTTACTCTGTTTATTGTTTTTGAGCACTTTATTTATTCAAGTGCTATTATCATCTTATATAGCCTGTTTTACGGTGTCAACAAGTTTGTGCTTAAAAACCTGTGCATAACTTTTATATTTATTACCAAATAGCCGTAAAACGGCTAGCGAAGCGCATGATACTAGGTATTTGCTATACTCTGAATATGATCAAAGTACCATTCTTTGCCAATACAAAGGACGATACACACTGCGTACAGGCTTGTTTTAAGATGGTGCTTAAATTCTACTTTCCAGACAAGGACTTTAGCTTCGAAGAGTTAGACGCTATGAGTTATAAAGTCCCAGGCAAGGGAACATGGTGGTTTCCGGCACTAAAACAGCTAGAAGCAATGGGCGTAAAGTGCAAAATCATAGAACTTTTTGATTATCAGAGGTATTTTAAAGAGGGAGCAGACTACTTAGTAGAGTTTTACGGCCCGCAAATTGCCACATCTATACTAAAAACAACAAATTTGGAAGAAGTTAAACACCTTATACCAGCATTATTCCCAGGTGTAGCATATGAAAACAGAACTGCTGGTATATCGGATATTGATGAGCTACTCAGTGATGGCTGGCTGGTAGCGCCCGAAATTAGTTCTTCTGTAATCAATAACCATGTTGGGACTACTGCACATATGGTAATAGTTTTTGCAAATGACGGCTCAAATTATACGTTTCACGATCCTGGCTTACCGCCACGGGCTGGCAGAGTTGAATCAAAAAAATTGTTTCAAATAGCGATGCAATATGCAGGTGAAAATAACACTGCCTTGCTGGCATTTAGGCCAACAAAACCCGTTAAATAATTACCAAAAATAATTTAAGCAAGGACACGAAAGCATTAAACAAGTTACGTACAAAAAATAAACATAATACGATCTGAAAATGCTAAAACGTTATATTATTAACAACAAAGAACGGTTATACATTTCCAAACTAATTTGTTCCACTAAGGATAAATGTTGTATCTACAGCATCAATAAATGTAGAATTATTATTGACAAAAGCTCTTATGTTTGCTAGTATTAACGGGTAAGTTAACAAAACAAAAACAAACAAATACTTACAGTCTCTTTTTTAGAAAATGAAGGTTCGGGTGGGAACCTTTATTGCTCGCACTGTCGTCGCTCAACGTCTGCCTAAAGCGGGCGTGAGCGGTCAGTCAAATTGCCTATGCGGCAACCAGGTAAGCGCTATTAAGTAATTTATTTGGGCGCATTTACCGCCGCTAGGCTCCTTGTTACTTTTGGTTTTTTATTTCAATAAAAAACAAAGAATAACAACCATAAAAATAAGTCCAAAAGTTGACCAACTAAAGTTCTCAGTAAAAACACAAAGGTCAAAATGAGGGCTTATTTTTTATTCGGCAGCAGATCATTCAGGGTACAGGAGTTAAGGTATAGTTTGGTCTTACCCCTATACCCTAAACTCTTTCGCTAATCTATAATAAGTTTATGTTGAAAGTCCCAAGTAGAGTAGTGCTTCCGGGCACAATAGCACTTGTGTCTCTGGTGGCAATAGTGCTACTAATGGGTCTAACCAATCCAATTAGCAACATTTCATTTGCTGCTGTTTTCTTTGTTTTAGCCTATATCTTTATATATAGCGCCGTTTACACCGTGGCCACCATGCAGTTTGGCAAGCTAAAACACACCACCAAACGAAAAATTGGCATAATTAGCACCTTGCTGGTACTGGTGACTATGCTGCGGAGCCTACAGACTTTTGGGATTGTTGACCTGCTGGTGGTGTTACTTGTAGGGTTTGGTCTAGTATTCTACGTAGGTCGCCGTTCTTAAATGACTGCTAAAGTCTGATTTTATATCCGTTATCAGTTAATGGACAGCGTAGAGAATATAGAAATTTGGACAATTGAAAATTAAACCAGTTTATATGGTTTGAACTCGGGTATAATAGAATAAACATGAGCGACAAAAGTGTAGAAATGCCTAGCTTTGAGTTGCCACCTCAACCAGAAATTGGTCAGGTGGAGTCTGAGGCAACCCTGGAAGCACCAGTACGCACCCCAGAGGCCGGTAGCAATCAGCCAGGCATCCAACAGCAACCAGTTGCAGCCCCTCAACCATCTCCTGTTTTGTTACAGACAGTTCAGGCCCCCCAAGCACCAACAAACATTATCGTGCAGTCACAGACGTCGGATGACGGGCTAACTGCTGCTGATACCGACTTAATAGAAAAGATGTGGGTGGATAAAGCCAAGGATATTGTAGCCAAAACGGCTGACGACCCGCACACCCAGAAAGAAGAAATCAGCAAAGTAAAGGCCGAATATCTACAAAAGCGCTTTAAAAAGTCCATCAAAACCGACCACGCAGAAGTTGTAAAACAGCCATACGAAGCCACGGCGCGACCTGTTTCGCCGTCATTGCCAGCCCCTGTTAACCAACCAGACCAAGCAGGCTAACGAAATGCCAGAGGCATTTACAGCTTACAGCTTACAGCTTACAGCTAACAGTAGCGATCTACTGTCTACTGAAGCAGCCGGGGGTTGCTTGTAGTGACAATCTTAGCTGTTTTAGGCAGTTTTTTGGTGTTAGTGCTTGCTGGATGTGTTTTTGGCTATTTCTACGTTCGTAGGCTATATAGAGAGCAGAAAAACTATGAGCGCGGGCTGAAGATGGTGCCGTTGCTTATTCATCTGCCGCCACCTTCAGAAGATGCCAACAGCGACGGCCGAGATGCTAGGGATGTGGTTGATGAAAACATCAGCCGGGCTCAAGTACTATATAGCATTCTTGCTGGCACCAACACCAAGGGTTTTAAGTCTAAATTCTATGGCCAAAGACATATTGGCTTTGAAATTTTGGCCACTCACGGTGATGTGCATTTTTATGCGGCCGTGCCTTATTCACTTGTCAGCGTAGTAGAACAAGCCGTGGTCAGCGCCTACCCCTCAGCCCGACTAGAAGAGGTAGCAGAACACAATATATTTAGTCCAGTAGGTCGAATTGCCGGCACCGTCGGCGGAGAGCTAGTCCTTAAAGAAAGCTTTGCTTATCCAATTGCTACGTATCAGGACTTAAAAAGTGACACAATGCAGGCATTGCTTAATTCATTGTCTAAAATGGACAAGGAAGACGGGGCTGGCATTCAGATACTCTTGCGGCCAGCAGCTGAAGGTTGGCGCAGGGTGGCCAAATCCGAAGCCGACAAGAAGCGCAAGGGCGGTAAGTCCAAACCAAAAGGGTTTGAAGTAGGTTTTTGGTGGATATCCCAAATCTTTACAGCGTTAGCTAAACCCCCTGAAGCTAGAGGTGACCATAAAGAAGCGGACAAGCCAAGCGATGTCTCCACACTAGACCAGACTCTGTCTCAGGAAATTGAAGAAAAAACCAAACAAGCCGGCTACGAAGTGTTGATAAGAGTAGTGACTTCTAGTAACGTCGTTCAACGCTCGCAAAACCTGCTTAGTAGTATTGTCGCGTCATTTGCACTCTTTGATTCTCCTGGCAAAAACGGCTTTAAATTTGTACCAGCCAAAGACATAGACTCTTTTGTGACAGCATATATTATGAGGTTTTTCCCACAAGAAAATACTACCAATGTACTTAATTCTACAGAGATAGCTACTATCTTTCACTTCCCAGACCAAGAAAATATCCCCACTTCACAACTAGGACGTCAGGCTAGCAAGCAAGTAGATGGGCCGCGCAACATGCCAGACCACGGTCTGCTGCTGGGCTATAACATGTTCCGAGGCGCTAAAAAGGCAATTCGCTTGTCTGAGGCTGACCG
>JAYTJL010000008.1:0-6479 GCA_043731125.1 Candidatus Saccharimonadota bacterium | reverse complement strand
GAACCAGAAATTTATTACAAATCGCTCAACATAAAACCGACATCAACCCCGTTTTCTTTTTAAGAAACGCTCCGATACATCTATTAAATTATTAACAATGCGTACTTGTTTGGGGATTATCATGAACCGACTATTTAGTAACGACTACTTGCGATTGACCTACATTACTGTTGGCGTCATAAGCTTTAACAGTAATTGTGTGTATGCCACCTTTGACTGATTTATTCGTGTTCCATGAATAAATCAGATTTGACTCAGTGACTGTTAATTTTAGTTGGTTGTCTATATAAAGCTCTAGCTTAATAACAACATTGTCATCGTTGGCATTTGCAAGGATACTAACCTTCCTGGTGCCAGCAATACTCGACCCGTTTGACGGAGAACTTATGGTAACCATCGGTGGAGTAGTGTCAATGGTTTGCGGTAGGGGTACTGCGCTGACTATTGCTGTCCAAGCCGTTGTATTCCCTGATGTATCCTTAGCCCTCAACCGAAACTCATAGCTTATGCCGTTTGTTAAACCAGTAATATTATAGGTGATGTTGGTTATATCACTTACTAAAGTCCAGATATTACTGTTAATTGTCTTGTATTGTAGCTCATATCCAGCCAAGTTGGTCTCACTATTAGCATTCCAGGTAAGAGTAACCGACTTATCTTGGGGTGTAGGTGCTAGCCCAGTAGGTACTGCGAGGGGTGCCAGATTGGATATGGCTATAGATGTATTTGTACTCACCCCAACATTACCAGCCGCATCATAAGCTTTGGCTGAGATAGTATGTGTACCGTTAATTATTGTGGCTGTATTCCAGCTGGCAGAGTAAGAAGTAGAGCCAGACATTGTGGTAGTTGTTGCTACAAGCCCACCATCAACATAGAATTCCACTTTCGTAACACCCAAGTTATCCGTGGCTGTTGCGGAAAGTGTCGTTGTACCACTCAGTATTGCACCGTTACCTGGGTAAGTTAAACTAATCGTAGGCAATACAGTGTCTGAAGCAGAGCCACCAACTGGCTGAGAGAGAGGTGATTCTACTGTTGTTGAGCCTAAGCTATTTTTGATAGTTATTGAGAATTTAATCGAAGAGCCAGTATCGGCAACCTGCACCTGGTAAGCTCCGCTCGTTGAATTAATTAGTGCGCAGTCGAGGTTATTTGAACTACACCGATACCACCTTATTGAGCCAATACTTAAGCCGTTCGAACCTGACCAACTTCCTTGGCCACGAACTAGAACCTGCCCCACTTGAGGGCTACGTGTCAGCAACCCGACATTACTGGTTGCAGAGGTAGTTGAGCCTGTACCGGCTGTTTGAAGTAGAATTTGTGGCCGTGTAATATTGACCGGAACCGAAGGTGACTGGGTATTGCTAGCACCCATTGATTGTAAAGCAGCCAAAGCATCTACCTGGCCATATTTAAGAGTGAATGCTACGGGTGAAGTCGAGTTCTTAATTATTTCCTCAACTTGGAGGCCAGATAAAGATTTATTGTAGCTTAATATTAGTCCGGCAATTGCTGCGGCGGCAGGCGATGCTGAAGATGTGCCGCCAAATTGAACGTATCCTGGCATACCACCATCGAAGACTGGCCAGGCTGTTATATTGCCATCGGGAGCTCCCACAGCTACCCAGCTACCATAGTTAGATCCTGCTGACTTAACACCCTTCTTATCTACCCCCGCTACTCCAATAACACCGGGGGTGCCAGCTGGGTATTGGATGCAGTCACAATCGCTATTTCCTGCACCAGCAAAAATAACAACTCCTTTTGATCGGGCATATGCTACCGCATTGTTAACCGATAAAGAAGAGGAAGGACCAGCCCAACTAATGTTTGCGATCTTCGCACCATGATCGGCTGCCCAGATTATCCCACTAGCAATAGTACCGGAATATGCACCTGCATCAGTTCCAACTACCACGGGCATAACTTTACACTTGGGACAGTAGCCTGCATGACCAATGCCATTCTTGATGGCAAGTCCAATAACCCCCGCAACACGTGTGCCATGATCTCCCACAACGTCTGTGTTAGTTGTGTTATTTAGCAAATTCCAGCCGGTGACAACTTGCCCATCAAAATCAGGGATCACAGAAGATCTTAGTCCCGTATCAAGAACGGCTATTACAACACTAGGATCGCCCATGGTAATATCCCAGGCTTCTGTTGTTCTTGTGCTTGACCAACCCCAAGCTCCCCCATACATACTAAGAGTGTTTAAGCCGGCAGGGAAGAATGGATCATCAGGTAGCTGCTCTTGGGCTTCAACTAAGCTGTCCTCCTCTATAAAATCTATAATGGGGTTATGATTCAAAGCTTTTGTGACAGCATCTTTTGCAACCGCCGGTACCTTGACCACTTTTATGCCAATCTGGGGAATCTCATCAATAACTTTCAGATTATTATTCTTAAAAATGGCGTCTCTTTGGGCTTTAGTGGCATTTGGCTTAAAGCGCATCATTAGACGGCTTTCTTGAAGATTATTCGATGGAATATCTGCCGGTATCGCAAAGCTCTTATAGATAATATAACCACCTATGCAGCTAAACGATATCATAAAAATTAGTGACTTGGTCAATGATAGCTGAACTCGAGTTTTGAAAAGTTCAACCTTTGTTTTTTTAGTCGTATTTTGTTCTGAGGTTATCGATAATTTTGACTCGGACTTATTGTCGGATTGCAGACGCATCGATTTTGATTCCTTGAGGTTTGATTACGCTAATGATTATTGCTTAACTTATTATATAAAAGGTAAGTTGTCAATAGCTATGGATGCCGTGGTAGCAATTTGATGATCCGATAGTCTGCAGTCGCTAATGTTGATGTGAAGACTAAAAGTGGCTGAGAGAGCTAGATTGTGATCTAAAAATGCGACATTTTCAGGAGGAGCTATTTATATTTGGTAGCAAATAAACTGCTTCATTTGCGTGGGACGAGAACGGGCGGAGCGATGTCTGGTGCCCATAGTTTTGTACATCTATTAAATTATTAACAATGCGTAATTGAAGCTGGCGAAGCCAGCGGAATTATAGCGTGACATCCTGACCGATTGGCTCGTAATAGCATAGACGGCGGACAAATTGTGTACTTGCTAGACCAAACGCACCTCAACTCCCTGAAGTTCCCAACATTTTGGTTTGAAAACACATCACAAGGCAAGTTTATGTTAAGTATTGCCTTTGGTCAGTCAAAATACTATGTAGACAATCTGTCCGAAAACACCAAAAGAGGTTTGCGCCAGAAAGTCAGGCGTGGCGAGTTTCCTGGCAATGCGCCTGTTGGTTACATTAACGACATACGCACTAAAACCATTGTCGTAGACAAACGCCGCGCCCCTTTGGTTGTTTCCGCTTTTGAGTTATACGCCAAAGGCGATCAAAAGTTACAGAATGTAGCTGACTTTCTGGCGACCAAAGGCATAACAACCAGCGGTGGCTTGCCCCTAAAGAAAGACCAGATTAAATATATGCTGACTAATCCATTTTACTACGGACATTTCCGCTATTGTGGCGAGGTTTACGAGGGCAGCATACGCCGATTGTTGCAAAGAAACTTTTTGACGCTGTACAGGCGGTAACTGTCCAGCGAGGTCATAGGCAGAAAGGAACAACTGCGCCGCAAGTGTTCTGTGGGCTTTTGCGTTGTGCAACCTGTGGACTGTCCATAACTGCCGAGAAGAAAATTAAACACCAAAAGAACGGCAATACCCATGAATATGTTTACTATCGTTGTACACGCAAGCATAAAAGTATTGTTTGCAAAGAGCCACCAATCACAGAATCAGACCTTGCGGCGCAGTTGTCAAACATCTTGCAGGGCTATGCCCTGCCAAGTGCGTGGGCGACCACGCTCAACAAAATGCTGGACGAGGACGAGAAGAAAGCCAATCAAACATCTGGTGTGTTTGTAGCAAGCGCACAAACCAAGGTTGTTAGCTTGCAAGGCAAGCTACAGCGACTTCTTGACGGTTATCTAGACCAAGATATTGACCAACAAACCTACCGAACCAAGCAAGGCGAGTTAATGAGCGATAAGAAATCGCTGGAAGAGCAAGTCAGCAAGCATACGCTTGCCGCCAATGTTTGGGTTGAACCACGCGCCAATGGCTCAAAACAGCAGTTTCACTCTGTGAAACTGCAAAAAGTGAGAGTTTATCTGCCAAAAAGGAAGCCTTACTGCAAATTGAAGGATTGAACCTGTTTCTAAAAACCAAAAAGGCGCAGCCTACGGCTGCCCAAAATGTTTCTCCTCCTCTGAAATGTCATTGGTTTGCGCTCCACGCAACCAAAGAAAAAGCCGCCCGAATGGGCGACAATCTCAATTTTTTACCAATCTTGGTGGGCGGGGAGGGACTCTTGACTCACCAGTCAAAAAGCTCTGCTTTTTGCTGTCGAGCCCGGCTCGCGGTGTACCGAGTACCGGTACACATCGCTCCGCCTGTTCAAGTCCTATGCAAATGAAGCAGTTCATTTGCTTCCCCTTCAAATATAAATGACACTCGTAGCAGAGTGTCATTTATATTTGGTGGGCGGGGAGGGACTTGAACCCTCAAGCCTTGCGGCAACGGATTTTAAGTCCGCAGCGTATACCAATTCCGCCACCCGCCCGGGTGTGGAGGCGCGTACGAGATTCGCACTCGTGTACAAGGTTTTGCAGACCTTTGCCTAACTACTCGGCCAACGCGCCAACTTATCTATTCTACCAAGTTAAACACCATATTTACACCTTATGAAACTATCTAGTTTCCGATTAGTACTGTTTCGCCGCCCATCTTTTTAGCGAAGAAGCTGTCATGAGAAATGTAGATGACTGCGCCGTGATAGGTTTTCATTGCGTTTTCTAACTCCTCAATGCTAGGTAGGTCTAAGTGGTTGGTGGGTTCGTCCAGGATTAACACCTGTGGTTCGTCAACCAGCATGGCAATTAATTGGATGCGAGCTTTTTGACCTCCACTTAAATTTTCTACTGGCATTTGGCCGTCTGACCCTGGGTTAAACAAGTAGTCGCTGAGTAGTTGTTTTACTTTTTGTTCGCTGATTGGCTGATTCTTCTCTTCCAAGATTTGTTCCAGTGCTTTATTTAAGGTTAGCTTTAAGTAGCGCTCGTCTATTTCTTGTTGGTAGTGACCAATTTTTATTTCTTTTTCAACTTCAATTGTTCCGCCGTAAGTCTCACATGCCAATTTAGCGCCAGTGGCTGTTGCAAGAACGGCCTGGACTAGCGTAGATTTGCCAGCACCGTTGCGTCCATGCAGGCGTAGGCGTTCGCCTTCTCGCAGGGTAAAACTTACATTTTCAAAAAGAGGAGTTGAATTATAGCCAAGGCTAGCCTTGCTAACTTGGAGTAGTTGGCGAGTACTTTTACTAATATCTTTTTTACGTGCAGATAGCTTAATATTTTTTGTTTTGTGCTTTTCGTAAGAGGCTGTCAATTTGTCGGTCATACCGCTGGCTGATTCTTGGTCTATCCAAAAAGATGGCTTTACTTTTTGTTGCAGAGCAACAATTTCGGCAGCTGCTCGCTGTTCTTGGGATTTAAACCTTCTAATAGTGCCTGGATCTCGTGACTTTTCTTTCAACCGCCTAAAGCGTATAACGTCTTCTTGCAGGTTGGCTATTCGGCGCTGAGAAAGTTCGTATTCATTCACCTGGTTGGTGATTTGGTTGGTGTTAGTTTTTAAGTAGGCATCGTAGTTACCCCTAAAACTAAAAGACCGCCCATCACGTATTTCTAGCATCCTGTCGACGTTGGCCAGTACGTCGCGGTCGTGAGTAATTACCAACACTGATTCTGGTGTTGCCTTCAACCACTTTATAAAAGATGCCTTGGCAATATAGTCCATGTGGTTGGTTGGTTCGTCTATTAGAGCTATATGGCCACGGCTGCGCTGAACTTTAATAAGTTCTGCCATGCGCTTTTGCCCACCACTGAGCGACCCTAGTGGTTGGTGCATTTTACTAGGATCTATTTGGTAGGTTTCAAAGGCCTGGCCTATTTCGTCTTCTATTTGATAATAATTCAATTGGCTGAATCTCTCGACCGCATCAGAAAACTCCTGCATTTTCTTATGGTTGCTGCCCATCGTAGAGGGGTAGGTATCAATAACATGAGTCAAATTGGCATACTCGGGCAGGTCTCCCTGGATGTATTCAAGTACCGTTTTGGCTTCATGGCCGTGGTGTTCTTGGCGGCTGGCAACTACAATGGTGCCGCGTTTTATTTGTACGTCGCCCTCAAAGTCAGCATCTTCACCAGTTATTAGGTGTAGTAGTGTTGATTTGCCTGTACCATTACGGCCAATTAGGCCAATTTTCTCACCCTCCTGGATTTCCAGATTCAAGTCATTATATAGTACTTTGTTACCAAAGGACTTTTCGGCAATGTTTACAGATATGAGCATAACACCCTATTATAGGTTATTTTGGTCCAATCTGTTTGTTGGTTTATTTTTTAGCTTTTTTGCGGTGGGGACAGCC
>JAYTJL010000007.1:0-4763 GCA_043731125.1 Candidatus Saccharimonadota bacterium | reverse complement strand
TGCCACGCCATCAACAGCTGTACTTTGGATAAATTCTAAACTCTTTTTTCGCAAAGTCTTATCCAGCCCGCCCTGGACAATTCCAAATAGGAGAGGTTTTTTGCTCGGATCAGTTTTTTTAGTAATTCGACCAAACTCTGCGATACAACGCTCCAACCAGCGGTGGGTGCGCTCTACTGCCTCTTTGGTACGGGCTTTAGAATGAGCATCCAGCCCCGTTAAATCATCAAAAGCCATAATAATATCGGCACCTAAATCAAGCTGAATCTGCATTGATTTTTCCGGCGAAATAAATATCTTATCCCCGCTTTTTGGGTCTTTAAATTCCACCCCCTCTTCGGTTATTTTTCGGACTTTAGACAAGGAAAAAACTTGAAAACCGCCAGAATCGGTCAGCATTGGTCCACGCCAATTGGCAAAATTATGTAGCCCCCCCAGCGCCTTGACTGCCTTTTCGCCAGGTGAAAGATGTAAATGATAGGTGTTCGCAAGCAATACCTGCGCTCCAGTGGCGACAACTATAGCTGGCTCCAGCCCTTTGACAGCTCCGCGTGTAGCCACTGGCATAAAAAAAGGCGTGTTTACTTGGCCGGCACGAGTGTGGAGAATTCCACTACGACTGCCGCTTTCTCCTCTGTCTAACTCTTTAAATGCTCCAAATGACATGTAGCATTGATTTTAACAGATACCAGTAGGTATTGATACTGTGCCTAAGCATAAGAACTACAGGGGTGGCGGTCATTGACACCATTGTGCTTAAGTGATAGTCTATTCAAGTTAATTACGAGGTACGAGTGAGTAGTAAAAAACGTAACCCGCTTGAGGACTTCAAGCTGTTTTACGAGGAGATTACTAACACAAGGCCCCTGCGCAACCGAATTCGAAGAACTCGCATTTCGGTCAAAGCGTTAACGGCTAAGTAATCGAGGAACCGATTCATAAGGTGGAATGAGTCGGTTTTTTTATGCTTAACTTCTCCCAGACTGTTGTAATGCTATCGGGTCAGACCCCGAGCATTAGCAAGATACACACAGGTATTTAAGACTTATGCACTAGCTTTTTAAATAGCGTTATGTCAACATGTTGACATGGTTTGAAAGAAATAATGATCAAACTTCAACGAGGGCAACAGGGTCAATGAATACAGCAAGCATTAAATCATTCAATGAATTAACAAAATTAGCCATTCATTGTTCTCGTTGAACTAGTTGATCTCGTTTAGCATTTTAAGGAGTTATCTATAGTGGAATGTCCATATTGTCAGTCCAGAACAAGTGTAGAAAACAGCCGACTGCAGAAAAGAAGCAACCAAGTTTGGCGTAGACGTGCCTGCAAAGCCTGTAGGGCTGTTTTTACCACTCACGAGGCCATAGACCTCTCTACCACCCTTTTAGTCCAAAACAAGGCTGATATGGAGCCATTCTCGGCAGAAAGACTGTACGCTGACATTCTAGTGTGTATGCCTCGTCGCCCTGACAGATACATTGCCGCCAAAGAAGCGGCGTTCACGGTAGTTGTACAGCTTTTGACTCAGCAATCATCCGCTACAGTAACACCTCAACAGATTGTACAGTCCACGTCCAAGGTGTTAAAAGCTCTGGACTCTAAAGCATACCTGCACTACACAGCCAACCATTTATAGACAATAGCATCTCTTTAGGTAAAATATGTATAGGTACGAACATCCTCACCATGGCAAGAACAATGACTCGCGGACAACTTATCACAGCTGGTGCCGGACTGACGGCTGCCGGTATTGGTGGGTATGGAATAATATATAGACTCGCGTCAAAGGATACATCCCCAAAAAACGAAGATAAAGACAATAACATTGGGATGTACTACCAGCTTGGAACTGTAATGCCCGTTGTTGACGCCGCTAAAATCAACCGGCTTTACGGTGCATTTGCCTTACCTAATAAAAATGGCGAACTCGACTACCCTACCAGTCTAGCCAACCTAGCAACTGCGCTCGGTAACCGAGCTACCTCTACCGAACTTACTCTTTCAGTTGGTGGCTGGGGTGATTATTCTGACGCTTGGCATACTGCTACAACCAACCATCAACGGTTCGCCGAAAGTGCCGATAGAATTAGGCGACAATTCAACGAAGAAACTGGATCGACTTTAGCTGGCTTTGACCTAGATATTGAAAACATCCCTGGAGGAATACCTTTCAGCATGGTTGGCACACTAGCGACAGCCTTAAAAAGTAGGATGGGCGACATTGTAGTTACCGCTGCTGTACCTGCGAATCCTAGTGGTATGACAGGTACAATCAAAGATCTTACCGCTATCGATGAAATTGGCATTATGAGCTATGACAAGTCTGGTAATTGGTCTGATACTGCCGATGATATGGCCCCTGGAGTGGGGGCAATTAAGGACGTTGATGGTTGGATCACTGCCGGTGTCGATCCTGCTCGCATACGATTGATGCTACCGACTTATGGCCGCTATTTTATCGGTGCCTCAAAGAAGGGTGATGCGTTTAACAATGATAAGCGGGTAGATAATGCTGTGTTGTTTACAGAAATACCGAAAGGTATGGATGATGAATCAACACTCTCCAGCTGGGCGCAAGATGGTGATCGACTGATTAGCTATCAAAGTCCAGAGATGATACGACAAACTGTTGCTCGGCTACATGACCGGCATCCAGACCTGGCAGGAGTCGGGTTTTGGAGTAACGCTGGTCTAACAGACGCCCACCTAAACGCTGCTACTTATTAATTTCTGCGGAGTATCCTTTTTAGTAACGATCTCTTTTGGACAGAGTCAGACTTAGCCCCGGCAACGGCTTTTTCGGTAACAACAAACCCTAAGTATCGACCAGTTGCTAGGCGGTATTGAGCATAAATTGCCGCAAAAGCACTATATACAATAGAAGTGATGGGCAAATAAATCCACTGCAACATCATCCATACCGTACGGTGCCGTTTGTACCTTTCTGGGCGCGGCGGTAGTGATTTAATACTGAGATACAGAGATATTAAAATACCGGCCATAGCAATTCTTTGTAATCGGCTAGCAAACTGTGGCAGTTCGTTGGCAGTGTAGCTGTCCGAGACAATGAAGAGAGGTACAAAAGCAGATAAAAGTAGAATTAAGGGTGCTGTGGACCAGCTAATATGTCCTTCTACTAGCCTCAACATCCTCCCCCACATGCGGTGACGCGGTACGTTGTTCTTTTCTCTAAAACCCTTGGTAATAACATAGGCTATATCGCTAGCCCCCCACGCCCAACGCCTCACCTGAACAAACTGCATGCTCAATGTCTTTTTATAGCTCCCGGTCAACACGGCGTCTTGATAAATAGGTACATAAAGCGGATACACCTCATACTTACCTTCATATCGAAAGAAGGTACGCCAATACTGATGGCCGTCTTCAACAATAGTTCGAACCGACCAGAAGTCGGTTTCAATAAGTGCGCTCATTGGTTGGGCATGAGCGGAAAAGTTGCGCAACAAGTGTTGGCGCAGAGACAAAACTATATTCCAAAAAGAATTACCAGTAGCAATTACACGCATCGGAGCGGGAGCATCCCAAATGTTGTTGGTGTACATAGTAATGGGCTGGTAGCTAGCCCTTTTAGGGTCTTCTGTAGAACAGTAGGTGTAGGTTAGTGCCCCAAAGTATTCTTTGTCAGGGCGGTTGTCAGAATCCAGTGTGGTAACAAGCACATGGGCTGGGTCTATCTTCTGCTTCTCCAAATAAGTCTTAAGCCAGCGGCCAGCGTAGGTAACATTCCCTCCCTTGCCTATTACTTCTCCTTGAATGTTTGGCGGGTGTTTAACTGCCTCGGCCATATAAAACTTATTGCCATATTCTTTGACTAAAGACTTGGCTAATTTTTCGGTCTCGGGCCCACCCCGTTCTTCGTATGCTAAGACTAGAATTATTTTTTTGTTATCGTAATTTGCCTTAATAACAGATTGAACGGTAGGATCTAGCACATCTTTAGACTCGTTATAAAAAGCTATGATAACAGCGTGATAAACTTGACTGGGCAAAATGCGGTCTGGTGTGTCCATAAAGTCTGCCACACGCTGAATGTTGCGGACATGCCAGGCGGGTTTTTGAAGCCGAACTTTTAGTTCCTCTAGGTCTTGCAGCAATTTATTCCAGGGTGCTTTGCGGTGCTCACCCATAAGTCGCCACCCTTGTATCATTCGCACGTCCAAGGCTATTGCCCGCATAAACCAAAGCAGTAGGTACGCAAAAACAAAATAGGCAGCCAGCTCTGCACTAATAAATGCCAGCACCATAGGTATGGATAGAATAATAATTGTTAGAGCAAAAGGTAGGATTTCTAGACTACGATAGCGCCAGTCACGGTCTTCGGGCTGGGGAATTTCTATTGAACGCATAGATCTAATTTTACATTTATCATTAGCCAATTTACCAATTAGTTTTCATTTACCATTAGCTAGAAGTCGATTTTGTAAATGATAATTCGGCTAATAATTTGTTAAATGGTTCCTGGAAAATGGTAAATTTACTGTTTATTGTAGCGAAATAAGGGAGTTAGAAACTATGGTGGCCAGCAGGAGTAGCAAGACCGATCCGGCAAGCAGGAATATAGCAATAGCACGCCTAGCACCATAGACGCGGGCGCCCAAAAAGACCGAACCAACAGCCGTAATTGCCATGAAAGCAGCTAGTGCGTATATGTCTATCGGTTGACCACTCTGATAGCTGCTACCAGATATGCTTGGGCGGTAAGCAACTATAGTAGTTGGGTTTTTTGATATATCAAA
>JAYTJL010000006.1:0-4324 GCA_043731125.1 Candidatus Saccharimonadota bacterium | reverse complement strand
GGTTCCATGGTAGGGCCTGTTAAAATGGCAACTCTAAAAGTGGATTGAGTGCTAATAACTGTTCACGAAATAACGATTGAATTTTTAATAATGTGGGATGATCGTTGGCTTCAAATCGAAAGACCAAGTAAGGCGAGGTCTTTGTCTGACATCAGCCGTTTATACGAAATTGTTGGCCAAATACCGTCTAGCTCTATTGTCAGCTTGGACCTCGTTACTCCACCGCATAACCTACTAACTACAGGCAATGTTGATGGACGTTCTATTGTTCAACCGCGTGCCGGGCTGTTTGAATACGACGCCATTAATACATATGTGCGTAGTGCCTTGCGGGATGGCTTCTTGGCAAAGGAAAACGCTAGTGTAGCTGTATATAATGCCACCAGTGTTGGTGGTGTGGCAACCCGTGAGGCTAATGTATTAAAATCCTACGGGTATAACGTGACTACTATAGAAAATTCACCAAAAACAACTAACCCTCTCAAAACCACAATCGTGGACTTAACAAAAGGCAAAGCCAAATACACCAAAAACTATTTGCAACAACGGTTTGGGGTCAGTACTACTGGCAAGGTACCATCTGACACGGGGATTACACCACCGGCTGGCACATCTTTTGTTATAATTATTGGACAAGATGTTGCGGCGAAGTAAAGAAGTTAAAGCTAGGTTCAAGCCCGTACAAGGGTTTTCTAACTCAATACATATCGCCCTTTTGGTGGCACTACCAGTGCTTGCCTATGTGCTAGTTAATATTGATTTTGTTGGACTGGCCATTGCCCTGGTACTGCTGTCCAAATGGCGTATGTTAGCCGTAAAGCCTCGCTATTGGCTGGTAAATACGGTTGCCGGAGGGGTGGACATTATAGTTTCAGTAGCTTTGGTACTTTTTATGGCCAATACTTCTTCTGGCTGGTGGCAGCTAGTTTGGGCAGTTATCTACGGTGGTTGGCTGCTATGGCTCAAACCGCGTTCGGACGTGCTGAGCGTTTCGGCGCAAGCAATGATTGGTCAACTTTTGGGGCTTGGTGTGCTGTTTTTGAAATTCGGCGACGCGTCTTTGTTAGTACTCGTAGCCGGTACTTGGCTTGTGACCTACGTTGCCGCTAGGCACTTTTTGACCAGTTTTGAAGAGCAGTATACAGCGCTACTATCACACTGTTGGGCGTATTTTTCGGCTTCTTTGGTATTTGTGCTGGGCCACTGGCTACTTTTTTATGGCAGTATTGCTCAAACAATTGTTTTTCTTACTGTTATTGGGTATGGTCTGGCTGGGCTGTACTATCTTGATGCGTCAGAAAAAACCAGCGTAGGACTACGGCGACAGTTGCTAGGTATCATGGTAGCGATTTTGGTAATAGTTATAATATTTTCTGATTGGAGCGGGTCAACGGTTTAGGGTATGAGTGCAGGTAATGGGTAATAGCAAACCTAGAAGCAGCTCCTAGTACCCACAACCTTGACTAGAGCTGGGGTATTGTTTAATACTTATGCTTAGAGTCTGAATATATACTTAAATATGGCTAAAACTAAAAAAACCGTGAATAAGCAACCACCAGAGCCCACAACACTAAGCCCCAACCACTCCAGTGGGAAAATTAAGAGCTTTTTAAACCCCAAACAGCTATCCAAGACACAACTAGGTATCTTTGCCCTAATATTTGCAATTATAGGCGGTTACTTTATATTCAAAAGTTTTGCGGCTACAACAAATACTCCCGGTATAGCCGTTATCCGGAACGGTTCATCATACAGCGCGGGTACAGGATATGATCGTTACAATATGATCACAGTTGGCGTAGCTGATGCAACAGCCGCAGGCAATCTCACCGGAGTTAGTAAAAAATGTGTTTACATGAATCCGTGGAGCGTCAATAAAGCTTATCTTACTGGCATACCTTGGGGAGAAGCAAACGCCAATAATTGGTTATTAAAGACTACTTCTGGTGCTTTATTAATCAATGCAGGTTATGCCGAAAATAATATACTCGATGTGCGCAATGCATCAGCACGAGCTAGGTACATACAATCCGTTTCTGATTTTGTATCTTCTCATAAGCTTAATTGTGTATTTTTTGATGATGTATTGTCTCAAATATCTGGACTTACTGGCGTAGCAAACAGCAGTATGCCAGTAGGTTACACATCTTACGCAGAACAAGAGGATGCAATCGTACTGTTTATGTCTGATGTTGGAACAGCTCTGAAGGCTCGGGGCATATATATTTACGGGAATACAGGTAAATATATATCAGGTGATTCAAATTCTGATAACGGCGTTTTAACGGCAGGTTTCTGGCGTCGAATCGGCCCATATATGAACGGTATGATGAACGAAAGTTGGATGCAAAACCCGACCAACCCAAATCAGCTAAGAGCTTCTGGTGCCGAATGGTACAACAATTGGGAGGGTTGGCAATCACTCGTTAGTGTTGCTCAGAGTATTGGCCGAGATTTTTACGGCATTAGTTATGGTGACACAACTAACATAAATTCTATGCGCTACGGCAAAGCCTCATTCATGTTGGACTGGAACGGGACTAGTGGGGCATTTATGTGGAATCCTGAATTTTCTAACGGGGTGCAAGGTGAATATGACCCTTGGAATCCAGAATGGACAACTGATATTGGCCAACCGACAGGCTCTAAATACCAAGTTGGTAATGGCTGGCGTCGAGACTATACTGGCGGAACGGTTATTGTTAACCCTAGCGCCACAACTAGCCAAGTATTTAACATCGGCTCTACTTATAAAAAAATTGATGGCACTAGTGTCAGTTCTGTAACACTAGCTCCAACCACTGCTCTCATATTAACCTCAACATCACCTCCACCAACCTCACCCCCTAGCTCGTCATTTGGCGCCAACATACCCGTGGCACCCACATTCCCTTTATCTTTACCAGAAAGAAGTGTAACTAATTTTACTGACCTCCAGTCAGCTGTCGCGGCCGGTAACGTTCGCGTGAAAGTTAGTGGACGAATCACAATACCTGTTGATTGGCGGTGGACAAAGCCCAATATCTGGGTTTACGGCGATCCGGCCGGGGGAGCCGCATTAGTGGGGGGCAGTGTAAAAATAAATACTTCGGACGTTTGGGTTAGCAATCTAGAGATATATGGCGGTAATTATGATGGGATAAAGCTAGGTGATGGAGTTGCGGCTTCACGAGTAGTAATAGCTGACAATTGGATACATGATGTAGGAGATCAGGGAATATTGATTGCGGGTAATGGTGCTCAGGATGTGTGGATTATGCAAAATCGTATCGAGAGGGTAAATCTTACTAATAATCCCAACGTGCAGGCTGACGGTCACGGAGTATACACGGGGGGTTATGGGGGTGTAACTAAGCGGGTATATGTACTAGCTAACGAAATTCATCCAGCTGCATTCGGCATTCAAGCTTATCCCGAGCCAGACAACGTTGTAATATCTGGTAATTCCATAATTGGCGGTGACACTCGTGGTGGAATTGTGTGGTATAGCGGAGCAACCAATGTTAAAGCCATAGGGAATCTTATTGTCGATGCTCCTTCAGCAGGATTTGAAGTTGATTCAGGTGGAGCGGTGCCAACAAGCGGTAATAGGGCAGATGAGAACGTTTGCTTACGCTGTAAACTATGGGCTACAGGTTATTCTATCCCACCTGGCTCGGGAAATATCAGCACAAATGATCAAGCAGTAGCTGATTCATTTAGAGTGCGGTCCGACCAATGGGGTTGGCTGTCGCCATTTCTATTCAATGGCAGTGCTCGTAGTGTAGCGAATGTGGGTAGTGGTTATTCTGGTACCCCGAATTCTCCCCCCACTCCCACCACGACCAAACCAACCATCCCAACCGGTCTATCAGCAACGGCTGGCGACAAACAAGTAGTTCTAAAATGGACAGCCAACCCCACTACTGACAATGTAGATTACTATCAAGTCTACGAAGCTGACCAAAACCTAAGCCTGACAGTACCAAGTTCACAAACCTCATATACAGTCACTAAAGACCACCTAGGCGCCGTACTAGTAAACGGCACAACATACAACTTTAGAATCAGCGCACACAATAGCGTTGGGTACGGTGATTGGACTAATGTGCTTAATTCTACACCCGTCGCACCGGTTGTCACTCTCCCCCCCACGCTCTCCCTAACCGCTTCCCCGAGTAGCCTAACTTCTGGTAATACTTCTGTTCTAACCTGGAATTCTACCAATGCTAATTCTTGTACTGCCTCTGGTGTCTGGACTGGCAGCAAAGCCGCATCTGGTACTCAAGCTGTTACCCCAACTACCACATCAACCTACAGCCTATCTTGCACTGGCACTGGCGGT
>JAYTJL010000005.1:0-5557 GCA_043731125.1 Candidatus Saccharimonadota bacterium | reverse complement strand
AACGCCACTCCACAAAACAGATACCAGCACCGCAAGCACTACCAGAGAGGAACGGACTAGCTTACTTCTAGATTTTAGAACAACGATTTTTTGTTTTTGCATTAACGCTTTAAACATAACACTCCTTGGCCTTCCGTGCAAGACCTGTTGTTGGTTATTTATCAATGCTCAACTAGTTCAACGTGGTCAATGAGTGTAGCAGTGAACTTGAATATTCAATGCTCAAATTATCAAGCACTCATTGTGCTCTATGCTCTAGTTGACTCTTGAGCACTTAAAAAGTATGTTTACTTACTTTTGCTTCAGATATCGCCGAGTAGCCACAGCAGAGCTAACGGCTCCTATTATTATACCAATCCCGAGTTGAGCGAAGGTAATAAGAACAACATTGTCATTAAAGTAGTCGCTTGAATAGCCAATATCAAGTAGTCCTAGGCTGCTCGCTTGCAGAGTAGAACTTGCTACAGCAAACAGGCCCCAACAAACCAACAACGATAATATTGCAGCTACAACACCGTACAACATTGTTTCTACCACAAATGGTCCACGGATAAACCAGCTACTAGCACCCAGTAACCTCATTATTACAAGTTCGTCTCTTCTGTTAAATATAGCCATGCGAATGGTGTTAAAAATAATTAACATCGAAATAAGCATAAAGACGATTATCCCCACAATGCCAGCCTGTTCAAAAAAATGTGTGGCTTTGGTGATTTTGTCTATAGCGGCTTTACGGTCTTCGTTAAAATTAGAATTCTCGGACTGCAATACAACAACTTTTGGTTGTGACAAAAAGTCGCGAATTTCTTGCAATTTATTCGGGTCATTGGGTTTGATAGCCAGGCTAGCCGGTAGCGGGTTGTCTGTCTCTGCAATAGCAGTAAGCAGGTCTTTGTTGTCGACATTTTGTTTTTGGTATATTTTTAGGGCATCTGCCTTAGACAAGTAGCTAACTTCGCGCACATTAGACAAACCTTTTATGTCTGATATTAATGCGTCTCGCTGCGTAGGTGTAACGTCGTCTTTTAAATAGAATGATACGTCTATTTTATCGGTTATATCTTCTATAGTGTGACGAAAAGTTTCATTTGCAACCACTGCAAATAAAAGAATGGTTAGTGTTATTGCCATCATGGCAATTGCTGCTATTGCCAACCAGATGTTGCGACCAAAGTTGACTACGCCATATTTGAAAACACGCTCAATGCTAATAAAATCACGACTGAGAGCACTCACAGAACAACCCCTATGGTCGTATTGAACAATTTACATTTAGCAATTAGCATTGATTTGGCATTGAGCATTTGGCAGACGGGCTGCAAGAACGGCCTGGTAAATGATCCCTGATAAATAAATGGAAAATGGTATCTGATAGATGGTATATGTGGTGATGTAGTCACGACTTGTACTGGCCTCCGGCTTTATCGGACTCTACCTTGCCGTCTTTAATAGTTACAACTCGCCTTTTTAGTGTATTTACTATCTCTTGGTTGTGAGTGGTCAATAGTACTGTTGTACCGAACTGATTGATTTTCTCTAACACCTTAATAACATCCCAGGCATGCTTGGGATCTAGGTTACCAGTAGGTTCGTCTGCTATTAAAATCTTTGGTTGTCGGACAATTGCCCTTGCTATTGCAACCCTCTGGCGCTCTCCACCGGAGAGTTCTAGTGGGTAGCGCTTGGTTTTGTCTTTCAGGCCTACAATGTCTAGCACCTTCGGCACAGTGTGTTCTATTTCTTTTTTTGATAAAGCAGCAATTTCTAACGCAAAGGCTACGTTTTCATAAACCGTCTTGTTGTTAAGTAATTTGAAGTCCTGAAAGACAACACCTATTTTGCGGCGCAGGAGTGGGACATCTTTATCTGATAATTTGTCATAGTCCATACCGCCAACAATAATTTTGCCAGAGGTTGGTTTCTCTTCACGGGTTAGCAACTTAAATAAAGTTGACTTACCTGCCCCAGACTGGCCAACAATGATAACGAATTCTTTAGGCTCAACATGAAGAGAAATTCTTTCTAGTGCCTGCCCCCGTTGGTTGTAGGATTTGCTAACCCGGTCTAATAGTATCATCGCTACATAGTATACCAGAGACGCTTATGGCTGGTAACTGGTAACCGATAACTGAGATCGTCGTAGCTGAATGGTTGTTGATAAGTGAGTTATAGTTATTAGTTAAATGCTACTGGGGCACGGAGACTTGTTGGCCGTCGCTCAGCGTTGCTACAACTTTGTGCTCTGTGCATTTGACTTGCTTGTTGTCGCAACCCTTTGGAAGTGCTTGGTAGTGGTAGAAGCCTGCTCCTGGCTCACCAGAGAATTGACTAGTCTGACCAATTGGGTCGGTTGCTTGGTCGAGACTAATCCCTGCCATCGCACTACTCCTAAATTTTTCGTCATTCAACTGGGCGAGTGTTGGAAACTGTCCGGCATGTGACCCAGAATACTGTACTAGAGAGCGTTCAATTGCGTATAAATCTACCTTCCGCTCTAGGTTTTGTTTGGCTTCTGCGGTGAGTGGTGCTGCTGAGGGTTTGTTTTTACCATTGAACATCAAAAACCCACCAACCATAGTTATGGCTATGACCGCTGCGGTGGCGCCTGCAAGCACTGGTTTTGATGTTGATAGCTTTAGATTGTCCAACTTAGACGGTGTTGACGTATTCGTCGATTGTTCAAAGGCACCAGTGTTGGCAAACGTACCGGGTGGGGCGGGATTGGGGGCTGGCTGAGGTGGTGGAGTCGGCACAGGAGGAGGAGCTAGCGCTACAACAGGTGCTGGGGTGGGATTGCTTGCCGGTTGAGTGGCAAAAGGTGAATATGCAACTGGAGGTGCTGGTGCGACCGAGGACGAGGCAAAAGGCGACAAAGGCAGTGCATCGTTTTGGTGGGGTTGTTGCAGTGGTGTTGAAGTTGGCCAAGATACATCAGCCTGAGGCTGGGACGGCGTTACTGGCAGTCCAGCTGGCGCTGGCGGCTGACTGAACGGATCTACCGAATTCCCGAACGGACTCTGAGGATTTATAGCTATACTCCCTCTCTTAAACCGTAAGCACTTTTATACTGAATTTAAGTATATCAAAAACCAAATGACATTGCGAAACCTACTTCTCCAGCCACCTATATATACGGCTCTCTTCAGATCAAAACTATGATACAGGTATTACCACCGATTCGTAAGCTAGTTGAGAAAATTTTGAGTGAACACTATCAAATAATCGAGCGTGTCTCTCGACAACTAATCTAGCAGCCGGAAATACTTCACCTCTTTCAAGAAGAATGGTACCGTGGTTGTCACTCACACGCAGCGAAAGTCTACCTAATTGTACAACTTGTCTTGTTTCAATTAGAGATGGGTCTTTGTTCACCTGACGAAGTGCTATCTCACCAGCCCGAATAGCCGTTGCAAAGTAACCAACTCTTTCAATTGTGTTGAATGCCTCATCAAGAAAATCATTATGACCGCCTGCGATTACCTGCTCAGCACGTTCTATAATTTCTAGTGGTACACCCCTAAACACTTGGTCATAGACAAAACCTCTTACTCCAGCTTCCTTTGTTTCATCCTCGGTGGTTTTTGTCTCATAAAATACATCCCCTACAGTTTCGGGGATGTCGGGATGTGCACACTCTCCAATATCATGTAACAACGCTGTTAACCTTAATGTGACTATTTCTTCGGGCGTTAAATGCCGCCCTGAATAATCCCTAGCACCGGTATTGTTCTGGACACGTATGAATGGTACTGCTATTTTTCGTTCCGTGTGCAACATATGGCCTACAGGGTGAATATCTTCACCTAGGTCATCTAGCATTGAGGTTGGATCATAATCATATGACTGCGAATACCTCAAGGGTTGTGTCGCGTGGTACTGGCCGTACACACTAGCTGAATATACCTCATGTAGACCATGGTAGTTGACTGTGACCGCAGGATTTATGCGCAACGTAGGTGATGAAATGTGCTCTTCATGAATAACATCACTTTTTCTCTCTCTTGCCATTACTTAATTCTCTGTCAGCAACCGAGTTGATGCAAGCAAGATAGCATTGTAATAAAAACAGTTAGCGAGACCTAGTAACGAATTATAGCTCAAGCCAGGCGGTGATAAAGGGGTCTAAGTTGCCGTCCAGAACTTTATTTGGATCGTGTGTTTCGTAGCCAGTGCGCAAGTCTTTTACTATACGGTCATCCAAAATATAGTTGCGGATTTGACTACCAAATTCCGCAGACTGGCTAGGCCCCTTAAGGTCTGCAAGACGCTCAGTATGCTGTTCTAGTTGCATGGCAGCTAGTCTCGAACGAAGGATAGTCATAGCCGTCTCCTTATTTTGCAGCTGGCTACGTTCATTCTGAATAGCTACAGCTATCCCTGTTGGCAGGTGAGTTATCCTCACAGCAGAGTCGGTAGTGTTAACACTCTGGCCGCCAGCGCCGCCAGAATGAAAAACATCTACCTTGAGGTCTTTTTCGTCAATTTCTATCTCACCAGGCGTATCAATTAACGGTAGTACATCAACTTTGGCAAAAGAAGTCTCGCGGCTTCCAGCAGAATTAAACGGACTCTTTCGTACCATCCGGTGCACGCCGTGTTCTCCTGATAGTTTTCCATACAAAAAACCACCACCAGTTATCTCTACAGTTACACTCTTTAGGCCTGCTTCCTCTCCGGGGCTTTCGTCAACTATTTTAGTTTTATAACCGCTTTTTTCAGCCCATCGCACATACATGCGAAGCAGCATCTGCGCCCAATCCTGGGCATCGGTACCACCAGCGCCAGCATAAATAGACAGAATCACATCATAATTGTCGTACGGGCCATTGAAACGTAGTACTTTCTTAAGCTCTGAGAATTGAGAATCGAGGGCCGACAGTTGTGAACCTAGCTCGCCAAGCATCTTCGAATCACCAAGTTCTACTAACTCCAACAGCTCAGCTGCTTCTTTTTTTAACTCAACCCAAGGTTTGAGTAGAGTACTCAAGTTGGCTTCCTGCTTTGAAATTTCTTGCGCCCTCTGACTATCTTGCCAGAAATCCGTCTCAGCCATTCTACTGCGCAGACTCTCTAGTTCTAACGAGAGTTTTTCTAGCCCGATTTTCTCGGTTGCCTGTGCTATCTCAACTAGTAGCTTTTCTAATTGTTTTTTAATATCGTCCATTATTACCAGCCTACAGGTTTCAGTGTCCAGCGTACAGACTTATGGGTTCACCTCCAAAGAGGCTTGAGTTGTTCTTGGAGCTGGCTTGCAAGTTTGGGATCTGTGCCCCCAAGTACACCAACGCTACCAATGTCGTGGGCAAACATTCTACGCATAGCCTTGGCTATATCATTTTTTGTTACTGCTTTTATACGGACGGGGATGGATTTGATGTCTTCAATATAGTCATCAAAGAAGTAGCGGCCGTAAGCGCCTGCCACAGACCCAACGGTTTGCATTGACCGCTGAAAAGACCCAAGCGCGTATTGTTTGGTTGCCTCCAGTGTAGCGTTATCTATTTTGGAATTTTGGACTTTCATAATTTCACTCAGCGCAATGTCACACAATGCTGAT
>JAYTJL010000004.1:0-2341 GCA_043731125.1 Candidatus Saccharimonadota bacterium | reverse complement strand
GGACAAGGTAAACCAGAAACTGGAAAAATATATGGTAAAAGCTATGGACGAAGTCTATGGCATAGCCGAGGCCAAGAAAGTCACCCTCAAAGAAGCGGCTTTTATATGCGCCATAGCCCGTATTACTGAATAATTATTTTCTTGGTAGCAGGTTTGTCTGGGCGCTTAGCTGTAGGTTTGGGAGCTGGTTTTTTCTTTGGTTTTGGAGGAGCTCCAGGCGTATCTTCAAATTCATCAGCCTCTGAAGTCTCGTCTTCATCAAACGGGGTTGCCTTGACGGGTTCCTTTAGTTCTATTCGGTCCTCGGCTGTTTGGCCTTCGCCCTCTAAGTCATCATTCGTTTTGGAACCAGGTTTTATTAGCAATGTCCCGGCTATGAGGCCAACGCCAACCAGTATATAGACCGTCCCTACTTGCAGATAATTGGTGGTTATTTTACGGTTGACATCTTTTGCTAAAATTCTTACCTTGTCTTGCAGCACCGCATTGTTAAGTTTTATGTTTGGTATCGCTTTGTCGTTAACTGCCCATATTGCCGAATAGGAAACGGCAAGAGTTAGTATGCCAACTATCAGGATGGAAATACCTACTCGGCGTAACCCTTTGCGACGAGTAGAGCTCAAAAAGACAATGACAACTCCCAATAGTAATGCTAGTAGCCCAATGGCGTACGGAGAAACTTTTACTACCTGAAAGACTTCTGGTAGATTCTTCCAATCGCTCTCGTATATAGATGTAGTAGGTTCGGTGCCTCCGCAACATCTGCTTATATCCAAATCCGCTGCCGTGAATACAGGGTGGTCTAAGAAGCCTTCACCGCCTTTTATATTTTGCTCGACTTTTGCTCCTTCAGCCTGAGGGCTGACACCGATAGGTAAACAAACCACACTGTCTATAGTGTCGACATCTAGCACTTGTGCACTTACTGGTGATCCTGGCGCACAGGCTGGGAGGCTGGCCAGCTTAACAGTAACTGCTTCACCAGCTTTGAGAGCAAAAGTGTCTTTTGTGGCGGTTAAGTCTATTTTAAAATCGGGGACAGTTGTAGTGCCGTCCAGCCAACGGTAAACACTGTCGATTACAGTTTCGGTGCTGGTTTGAATAAATTGCGGGGTAATGGCCTTCTCAGCAGCAACCTTAATTGTAGAAGATTGCAAAGAAGTACTGTCGCCATCGTTAGATACAGCCTTCGATTCGTCGAGTAGGCCGGTGAGTACGCTGTCATAGATACCGCTACTTGCCAGAACTTTCTTAATCGATCCCGGGTCGCCGACAATGCGGACAATACCGTAGTCCATTGCAGCCAAATACAACATAAGGACAAAAAACGGCGCAATTAGCACCAGTAAGGGCCTTCGGAATACTTGCATGCTATAAGATTACCCCGTAACAGCTAAAAATGCTAAAGCTAATTACAAAACATTCTTTATTAATAGTCTAATAAATTAGAGAGTCCTTTATAATATAGTAGTGCCAAAGAAGAAAAAGCAATCTGCGTTAGAGAAATATTTGATGCCCAAGAAGGGTGTTTTTAGCCAAGAATTCTTAATCTTGGTAGTCACCATGGTAATTGGCATTATAGTTGCCGGCCAAATATTTTCCGCCGGTGGTCCACCGCAGCATGATGACCATGGGACAAAGAAATTTCACGCTAAAAAAGCAGACAAACCAACCGGTTTGCCCAAAAACGTACCAGTAAATGTATGGAATGGTACGGCAACCCCAGTTGATGTACCGCCTGGGTTGCCTCCAGTGATTGAGCGAGTCCCAACAACACAGCCAATTGTTTTTGTAACTATAGATGATGGCTGGGAGCAGACACCAGAAAATATCAACTGGCTCACGGCTAGACGTTTGCCTTTTTCAATTTTCCTTACAAACGAAGGTATCAAGAGCAATTACCAGTACTACTATTCACTGCAGTCGGCTGGAATGACTGTTCAGAACCATACTCTTTCACACCATTCCCTTCCCAAGATGACTCCAGAAGAACAAAAGACAGAGATTTGTGGAGCTTCGGACATATATCAAGACGTTTTCAAGCACCGCCCCACTCTTTTTCGCCCGCCGTACGGTGAATACAGTGATGTTACTCGGCAAATGGTAGGAGAATGTGGCATGAAAGCGGTGGTTATGTGGAAAGCCACTATAGAGGATGGGGCAATTCAATACCAAGACCCTAGTGCACGGCTTGTGCCTGGCGACATTATTCTCGCTCACTTCGAACCAGGCCTAACGGCTAGCCTGGAAGCACTGTCGCAACAGTTGGCAGCTCAAGGCCTGCAAGTTGCTCGTCTTGAAGACTGGATAAAATAGTAGTTAGTAGTTAGTAGTTAGTAGT
>JAYTJL010000003.1:0-17437 GCA_043731125.1 Candidatus Saccharimonadota bacterium | reverse complement strand
CTAATCGCCCTATTTAAGGCTCGCTTTCACTACGCCTCCGCCAAATGGCTTAAGCTTGCGCTATAAAATAACTCGCTGGATCGTTCTACAAAAAGCACGCCGTCACCGGACAAGCCGGCTCCGACTCCTTGTACGCACATAATTTCAGGCTCTATTTCACTCCCCTACCCGGGGTTCTTTTAACCTTTCCCTCACGGTACTTGTTCTCTATCGATCGTCAGATATATTTAGCCTTGGAGGGTGGCCCCCCCAGATTCAATCAGGGTTTCACGTGTCCCGACCTACTCGACAAAACAATTGATAAGGTTTCCGACACTTGGCATACCCGGCTTTCACGGTCTCTGGCCAGCCTTTCCAGACTGTTCTGCTCGCCCCGGAATTTTCTATAACCTTATGCAGGACAATGGTAGGTCCTACGCCAATCCCGATCTTTCACTAAAAGTGAAGTATCGGGACTGGGTAATTATTTGTCACAACCCCTTAAACATATTCGTCTACCAACTTATTCATACTCATCATGGAGTTCAATTTATCAATGCTCAACTGGATCAATCCTCAATGAATGGTTAATGCATTAATACATTTAGAATGATTTAAATCATTGCTGCATTCATTGACCAGGTTGAACTCGTTGATACTTGATGCATTTCTTCAACTCCTTGAAGAGTATAAAAATGATTAAGGTTTGGGCTGATTCCGTTTCGCTCGCCACTACTCCGGAAATCGTTGTTTACTTTCTCTTCCTCTGGGTACTAAGATGTTTCAGTTCCCCAGCTTACCGCTCTCTCGTCCTATATATTCAGACAAGTGCTATCCCGCATAACCGGGATAAGGTTTCCCCATTCGGAAATCTTCGGGTCAAAGCTTGTTAGACAGCTCACCGAAGCTTATCGCAATCTTCTACGTCCTTCGTCGGTATCTTGTGTCAAGGCATTCCTTATGTGCGCTTATGTAACTTTTTACGTCACAGACTGATAAATCAGACTGTGTGATTTTTGTGCATTTGTCCTAGCCCCGATAAATCGGGACTATTCTTGACTAGCTATTGGTAATCACCGCTCAATGCGTCGAATAAATTCTCCTTACTCGCGGTAAACCTCTTTAATTTATCGAGCGACCCCGAGCTTGTCGAGGGGCCTGAATCATTATCAAGGCAAAGCCAATAACTATGCTTTTGTACCTACCTATATCTTAACCAATTAAGTTTCGGCAGGTACTTCTTCCGTACACTTAAGGAAGCTCATAGTTTCCTAATGCGATGTGTACGGGCCGAATTTTCAAATAGCGGGCCAATCAAACTCTCGTGCACCAAATCTTGGGTAGATTGTAGTAACAAGAGTCTCTACTTGAGTAAGCCCATAGAACCGGAGGCTAGTCGCTGTTGGTATTTTAGTATTTAGCTAAGTGCCTGATACTAAAAAGCCAAATACCGATCTAATGGCCGTACTCAAAATACTCATATAATTCTAGCAACTTTAACAGATATAAGCAATCACTAAGTGATGTAAAAAATATTACACTTTGGCATCAGTTGCCGACTGCTATTCGTAAACGCTCGTTAAGTCAAGGCCCGCGCCTCCGCTGGCCTCAGCATCAGAACACATCTGGTCAAAGGTGTAATAGGCCGCTTGGGCAATTTCCGCGTCCCCGTCATTAAGTAAATTATTCCAAATCCTACCCATTCTCTTTGGGTCAAGGCTGAACGCTCTGGCGATTCCTTCTGCTGCTAGGTATCTTGCGTCTATAACTGATCCACTTAGCTGTTCGTATACTGGGACGACGGACTCAGCAGATACATCGAATATCTCTCTCGTAACAAAGTCTTCCATCCTCGCCTGTTTGTTAGCCTCGCTGTTAGCAATAGAAGCTTCGTATGTAGATACGAACTTAACTGCATCAATTTCAGCACTCTGCTCTTGGCGGGTTGGTTTGTTTCCCATATAGCCAACCAATATGCTACGCAAAAGTAAAAAAGGCAAGACTGAATATTAAATATTGTGCTAGGACACACGCATAATCCGGGTGAGTACATCCAACTCCAGGGTTGTTGTGGCGAGCAACCACTTTGTGCTATTTTTGTTTGGTTTTAGTTATATATTTTTACTAGTGTTATTGCTATCATTGTTTGTTTTACAATATAATATTTTGTTATTAAGAGTATTTAATTAGCCTGTTATTAGTTTAATATGTTGTATTTAATATAATTTATTGAGTATCGTGAGTCAGATAGATTGCCGTGTCAAAAATCAAATCAATAATTTGGTAATAAATTTGATCATTTTGTTGTTGGATAGCCCCTTCTTTATATAGAATCTAGAAAATGTCAGCGACTTTTATAAAATTTCTATTATCAATATATAGGTTTGTTATTGATTGTACTAAAAACCATCAAGCTGAAGGCAACCATGCCAGAAATACGGAACTGTACAGCCTACTAGGTTCATAAAAAATTGTTAGATATTTCACAGACGTTCATAGCTGGCTATTATATTCTATGGGTTCTCGTGCTACACGATTAGAGCCCCACCGGCTCTGCCGTCTACGTACGTGGAGACGGGGATTTGGAACCCAATATATAAGAAAAGGAGGTGAAATTAATTAACAAGCTGAGTGTGGCATTTTGTATGCATCACATGCATTACAAATTAACTGTATAAGTGCTGTAAAAAAGGTGACACGCCTGCATCTGTTAGAAAAGCTAATGTTGCACTTTATTAGTCATTTGTACTTGTCATAAAACGCTTGGGTGCTATACGCTGGGTGCATAGACAAAAACCCGGGTGGGGTTTATCGAATACAAAAACAAGGGTACAAAAGCAATGTTCTGTTTTCTTTGTTCATAAAGGAAAAACTAACGGAGGCGTAAGGTGAAAAGGGTTATGTATCTAACAAGAGTCCGCACAAAGCTAGGCAACAACGCCTCAGTTCTTAATGCGCGCCTGCGCTCAGTATCCAGGTCAAAAAGAGCAACCTACACAGTAGCCACTGCTACAGCATTTATCATCGCACCTGTTGCCGCCCTAACACTTAATGCCAAGGCTAACTCCTCAGTCAATTTAGAAACCGCCCCATCCACCACGGCTGACAGTTCGGCCACAACAGACGCTATATTAAACGAGGCTATCGAGGCCACCGCCACAGACGGCCAAGCATCTGCCGGCAATTCACAGAGTAGCAGTGTTGAGACATCCCTAAATGTTAACGGCGAAGATTTTGATGTGCCAAAAAACGGCAACGTTAATGAAGTTATCACTAATGAAGACGGCTCAACTACGCATGTAGTCGTTAATAGTAGCTCTAGTTCTAGCTCTGCTAACGACGACCAAGATACCCGTAGTAAAGTCCGTATTAATAGCAGTACAACTGTTCGTACCTACACAAGGACTAGCCAATGATAGGCTAGCCGCGCCCGCATTTGGTCTCTCGACTTTGCGGGGAAATCTGGTGGGGTTCCCTTATATAGCGAAGTCGGGTGAGCAGAAAAGCCCGAAATATTAAACTAAACTTTTCAAGAAAGGAAAGTAAAAACTATGCATAAAATTGCAAAAATGACAGTAGCAGTAGCAAGTAGCTTGAGCATTGCTGCAGCTGGTCTAACGGGCCTAGCCGGTGCAAGTTCTATCGAAAACACTGGTCCTGACTCGTGGAACAAAGTTAAGAGTACCAATCTAATGGACACTAAACTTGTTAACAACAACTCAGTAAGCGTTGGCAACAACAACGATCAAGACGCTGATAGCGGTGACGCTGATGTTAAGAAGAACACTACTGGTGGCGACGCTACTAGCGGCGACGCTACTAACGACAACAGCTTCTCAGCTGACTTGTCTGTAGACAACAGCGGCGCCTGGGGCTGGGGCTGTGGTTGTGACTCTGCTGCTGATTTTGATGGCAGCATCACAGAGACTGGTCCTTACTCAGACAACGTCATTGAGTACAAAAACACTGTTAAAATTAACGTAGTTAACAACAACACTGTTTCTGTAAGCAACACTAACGACCAAGACGCTGACTCTGGTGACGCATCTGTTTACGGCAACACTACTGGTGGCAACGCTACCAGCGGCAGCGCTAGCAACAGCAACCATTCGAGCGTTACTCTTTCAATCAGCAACTAGTACTATCTAGTAGTTGTTTTGAAAGTGCGAAGAAATTCTGCTCTTTGCGCGCGCGAAACTAGTCAAACAAACACGTGTAAAAGGGAGAGTCCTTTCTAGAAACAGGGCTCTCCCGCCTGGAAGTGATAAATCAGCAAATTTAAGAGTTGGAGAAGAATTAAATAAAATGATAGTAACTAAATTAAGAATCGCCGCCAAGCAAGGCATATTGTTTGTTGCGTCGTTCGTGTTGATAGGTGTTACACCGGCTGCAGTCCTGGCAGAAGAAGTAACCACCCCGCCAGTTGTTGACCCTACTACTACCAACCCGGTCGATGCTACAACTCCCCCTGCTCCGGTCCCTGACCCAGCTCCAGCTCCTACTGCTGTTGCCGACCCTGCTCCGGCTGTTACTCCAGCAACACCCACCCCGGGGCCAACAACACCAAACGGTGCCGAATCAAACTCTTATACTCTAAATACAGAGACTGGCATGTGGGAAAATGATTTCTACATATGGGACCCAGTAACCAAAAAGACATACCCTAAGAATTCTCAGACTTATAGCTTTAACCCAACCACCGGACACTGGGACACAACTCAGTGGTTGTTTGACGCACCTAGTGGTAAATACGTACCAAATGTAGTTACCGTTAATACCCCTCCAGCTGGCGCTAAACTTCTTGGCGTTAACAACACTGGTCCTGATTCCAATGTCCAAGCCAACAATACTAACAACTTCAACGGCGTCTTCAATGGTTTTTATAACGCCAGTATCTCTAACACTCTAAATTCAGTAGCCAACACTGGAGATGCTAGTGTAATGTTCAACACTCTTGGCGGCAATGCCACAACTGGCAATGCCCTGGCGCTCGCAAACGTTATAAATATGTTGCAATCCAACGCCGGTATATTACAAGGCAACAGCCTAGCTACATTTGTAGCTAACATAAATGGCAACGTAAATGGCGACATTACACTCAACCCTAGCAATATTGGCCCTGGCTCTAACGTGAATACTGGCAGTAATACCAACACCAACCTAACCGTTAACGACCAAGCCAACGGCACTATCACCAATGACATTAACCTAGCCGCCATGACTGGTAACGCCACTGTGTCCAGCAATACAACCGGTGGCAATGCCACAACTGGCAATGCTGATGCCGTTGCCAATGTACTTAACATAATTAACTCCATCATTTCCGCTGGGCAATCGTTCATGGGCGTCATTAACATCAACGGTAGTCTAAATGGTGACATTTTACTGCCTCCAGACATGCTCAATAGTCTAATTGCCTCCAGTGGCCCTACTGTCCAAATTGACGCTACAACACTTGCTAACACCAACATTAACGCCAACATGACCAATAACCAGTCTATTGCTAATAACGTCAACCAAAACGCTGCCAGCGGAACAGCCGGCGTCACCCATAACACCACCGGCGGTAACGCCACTAGCGGTAACGCCAGCAACACAATAAATGTGCTCAACCTAACCGGCCGTGAAGTTGTTGGTGCCAATGCCCTACTCGTATTCGTAAACGTCCTTGGCAACTGGGTAGGCATGATAGTTGATGCGCCAGCCGGCAGCACTTCTGCAGCCCTTGGTGGCAACATTAGCCAAAACAACCTTGTTAACACTGACGCAAGCCTTAACTCCACCGCCAATCAGGCAATCACCAATAACCTCAACCTGACTGCTGGTTCTGGTAACGCCAGTGTCAACGGCAACACCACTGGCGGCAACGCCACCAGTGGAAATGCTACCACCAGCGCCAACATAGCCAATGTTAATGGCGTCAACCTAAACCTAACTGACTGGCTTGGCATATTGTTCATCAACGTCTTTGGTACCTGGAACGGTAGTTTTGGGGTAAATACCTCAGCTGGTGACCCAGTGGTAGGTGGTATGGGCGGTGGCGCAGGCGCAACCCAGGCACCACAAGTCTTTAAATTTGTTCCAGCCAGTAGTGGTAGTGGCTACAAGCTAGCACCAGTTGCCGGCAGTACAGTTAACCCACTCGGAGGCACACCAGTAGCCGTTAAGAGCGCTTCTACACTTCCATCCGCCTCTAAGTTCGCCGCTAAGTCTGGCAGCCCACAGACAGCTCCTATAAACGGATTTTCATTGTTCATGATACTAGCCGGCATACTAGGCTTTGGCTGGTTGCTAGCAACAACAGAGGCTGTTCGCCGATACAGCAAGCGCTACACTGGCCCAGCACTTAACAGCCTACAAGCTCTAGGCAGCCGCCTCCTAACCTTCCTATTCTAAATCTAACCTTGTTATAGGGGTGGGATGCTGTTAAAATAGTCCCGATTGGGGCGATAGCTCAGTTGGCTAGAGCACCTGCTTTGCAAGCAGGGGGTCCGGGGTTCGAGTCCCCGTCGCTCCACCATTCGACGCGCTGCGCTTGCTCATGGCAAGCCTAAGCGTGGAGAATGACCCCGAGCATTGTCGAGGGGCCAGATAATTGGGGTTATAGCTCAGCTGGTTAGAGCGCGTCACTGATAATGACGAGGTCCCTGGTTCGAGTCCAGGTAACCCCACCAGATGATTATTATAAAAAATAAGCTCCGTTAGCTTGGAGCTTATTTTTATAGAACTGTTTTGTTTTAGTTGTTTGAAACTGTAATCTCTGCGCTGGTTGAGTTGCTGTTGCTAGCATTACCACTAGTTGCATTGCCCCCAGTAGTGTTGCCATTGACTGATGCGTTACCGCTTGAAGCAGATTGAACACTGCTATTGTAGACAGCTACATTGTTGTTGTTAACAGTCTTTTGCTTGTTAACATTCCACCAGGAAATTACATTCCAAGAATCTTTTCCTGTCTGGTCAATGCTGCCATCTAGAGCTGTAAACTCACCGCAGCCGCAAGAGCAACTGTCTGTTGGTGCGTTAGTAACGCCCAGTATCAGGCCAGTTGTATTGGTGTTTGTAGCATCACCACTGGTGGCATCGCCACCAGTGGTGTTCCATTTAACACTTGCCTTGCCAGTACTGCTTCCCTGAACATTTGAATTGCTTACCACAACTGTGTTTTTGTTGATTACTTTGCACTTAACGACGTTTTTACTCTTTATTTTATTAGTCGACCCGTTACCAGTATTGCTGATTGACGGTGCTGCGCTCGCCACTCCTGCCATCAAAACAAAACTAGCGCCTACTCCTGCGCTAAATTTAATAACTTGCTTTACCATTCCACCCCCTATTATTGCCTCACTGCTTTCTCACAATTTACAGATACGGCTTAGTTGTTTGTACTTACCAACTTACAATAAAAATAAACACTAGCGCAACCGCTTTGCGCACGAGGAAAATAAGATCTTTAATAATTACTTCGGTAATAATATTGCCATTAGCGCAAAAACTACAACGCTAGCGCTCTAGTGTACTTCAATAAATATCTCGCGCCATGCTCATTTATAGGAACAACTCTACGTGACTCGTAGCGTAACTATGGCCTATGACTCTGCTGCTCTGCCTGAACCGTTTCACGCCGAATGCTGCGTCGCAACATCCACCCTATGACCACGAGTGCTACGCTCGTAACCACGCCCGAGATAACAACCGAGACAAATGGCGTGCTATCAAGCACTGTGGCAACTGCGTATGCTAGTGAGCAGGTATAGGCAGACCAAAGAAAGCCAGCAAACGCAGATCAGGGGAGAAAGCGTCGATACGGCAGCCGCACCACCGATCCCATAGTAACGTTAACGACTAGTCGAAGACCAGGGATATAACGCCCAAAGACAAGCATCAGTGGTGCGTTGTTCTTAAAAACCTTGAGAATTGCATTGGACCGAGGTTGTGCTGCCAGGTTCATCACCTTAGTGTGGAGCGAACCATGTAGTGACCTCGCTATCCAATAGACGCAGGAGTCCCCAATTGTTGCACCAAGTCCGCCCGCTACAATAACAAGGCCAAGTGATAATTTGCCCGTCGAAGCTGCAACTGAGGCGGTGTTTAGAGTTGTCTCTCCTGGGAGTAGCGGGAAAACCGCATCACCTAGAATTAAAGCCAGAATGGCAAGATATGCGCCACTACCAGCACCAACTACATCATCCCAAAAAGGCAACATCATAAATAGGCCAAGCAGAATAATGACAAAAACAACGACTATTAACAGTAAAAACCTAGGTCCAACCCTAGAACTAAATTTACTCTTTCGTTTGACCATACAACACTCCTGCTGTCTTATCGTACCCTCTTAATATAATTACAACCCAGACAGACTGTACTCTCCAGCTTACATCTAAATGTGGGGTGCCTTCAATAGCCATGTGCTAATTATTATCCAACACATTATCTTATTTGAAACTCTGAGTAGTGCAAATCAAACGTCAGTCCCGTTTAAAAGCGGGATATAGAACTATTCCCATATATGTTAAGCAATAAGTTCTAACTTTGCTTAACCGAGATCAACCGTAGCTCGTTCCGCTAAAAAATAGCGAAAAGGCTTGATTCTCCCTAGAAAGGAGGTAATCCATCCGCACCTTCCGGTACGGATACCTTGTTACGACTTAACCCCAATTATCTCCCCTACCTTAGGCCAGCCGAGGCTGGACTTCGGGTATTGGCGACTTTCATGGTTTGACGGGCGGTGTGTACAAGACCCGGGAACGTATTCACGGTAATATAGCTGACTCACCGTTACTAGCGATTCCGGCTTCATGCAGGCGAATTTCAGCCTGCAATCCGAACTGGGACCGGCTTTGATGGGATTTGCTCCCCCTCGCGGGTTGGCTGCCCTTTGTACCGGCCATTGTAGCGTGTTTGTAGCCCAGGGTGTAAGGGTAATACTGACCTGACATCATCCCCTCCTTCCTCCCCGTTACCGGGGCAGTCTAGCTAGAAAAATTCAACTAACTATAAGGGTTGCGCTCGTTGATGGACTTAACCAAACATCTCACGACACGAGCTGACGACGGCCATGCAACACCTGTCACTAGATTCCCGAAGGCACTCTCTTCTTTCGAAGAAATTCCTAGGATGTCAAACCCTGGTAAGGTTCTTCGCTTACCATCGAATTAAACAACACGCTCCACCGCTTGTGCGGGTCCCCGTCAATTCCTTTGAGTTTTAAACTTGCGTTCGTACTCCCCAGGCGGCATGCTTAACGCGTTAGCTTCGCTACTACCAGGGTCGATACTGGTAACAGCTAGCATGCATCGTTTAGGGCGTGGACTACCGGGGTATCTAATCCCGTTCGCTCCCCACGCTTTCGTGCCTTAGTGTCAGTAATAGCCCAGTAACCTGCCTACGCCATCGGTGTTCCTGCTAATATCTACGGATTTCACTCCTACACTAGCAATTCCAGTTACCTCTACTATACTCAAGTCGTTCAGTTTTCCTGCCCTTCTCCAGGTTGAGCCTGGATATTTAAACAGAAACTTGAACAACCACCTACGCAACTCTTTACGCCCAGTAATTCCGGATAACGCTTGGATCCCCCGTATGACCGCGGCTGCTGGCACGGAGTTAGCCGATCCTTATTCATTTGCTACCGTCAAAATCGTCACAAATAAAAGCAGTTTACGACCCGAAGGCCTTCCTCCTGCACGCGGCGTTGCTCCATCAGGGTTGCCCCCATTGTGGAAAATTCCCTACTGCTGCCTCCCGTAGGAGTCTGGACCGTGTCTCAGTTCCAGTCAGGCTGATCATCCTCTCAGACCAGCTCATGATCGATGTCTTGGTGAGCCATTACCTCACCAACTAACTAATCATACGCAGGCCACTCCCAAAGCGCATTACTGCTTTGATCCGAAGATAATATGCGGTATTAGACACCGTTTCCGGTGCTTATCCCTCACTTTGGGGTATGTTCCTACGCGTTACTCTGCCGTCCGCCGCTCGCCATCATTCCTCACTCGCATTCGGAAATGTTCAATGTTCAACTTTCAATGTTCAATGAATAATCAATGATTGAATCATTCAATGCATTGCTGCATTAAAGCACTCATTGACACTTGAGCAATGATAATTAACTCATTGGTTCCGAACGTAAGTGAGAAACATGTTGCCGCTCGACTTGCATGTATTAGGCACGCCGCCAGCGTTTATCCTGAGCCAGGATCAAACTCTTCAAAAAAAATTCAATCTAACTTAAGATTAAAACAAACGTTGGTTTTTAATATATAAAACCAACAAAACTGACGTTGATTTGCACTACTCAAATTTTCAATGATCGTATTTTGAAGTGTCTCTCTAAGGAGTTCCAGCCCTTTATATCGAATGGGCTGGACTGCTCGCATTTCCCTGTAGTCCAAAAATGGGACCACCAAAAAAGCATGCAGCACCAAAATAGCTGGACTAATGATAACGGATAAACCGCTTACCTGTCAACCACCTGCGCATATACCCAACCCGCTTATGTATATTTTTACAACACTCTGTGCCAATTAACAGATGCATTAATTGGGTTTAGTGATTGGAATTAAAGCTATTTGTCTAAAGGATGCTCTTCAATGTCTCGTGCGGCTTGTGCATTGTCTAGCATTTCTCTTACTGCTAAGCCCACTCTTTCTCCAGAACGAATTCCTCGTTCTTTAGCAATTCTTTGCGCCTCTAGTCTGGAGCCATCGTAAAAAGAATTAGCCAAATTTTCATGATCCTGTTTTGTTAGAGGCCCTTGCGGTATTCCTCGTAATTCAATTTTTGTTATTTCGTTCATGTTGATATATTAGCATAAACTCTTTAAAAAGTCAACAAAATATGGCACAATAGGCAAATGATTTCGGACTGGCTTCGGCTTGGTCGAGGTTAGTCCCTTACAATTTGAGGAGGCATGACTAAAATGTCTAGGAAGATGTACAAGTTCGAAGCAACAACAGACCACGTGGCCGTAAGGCTGCAAAGAGAGCTTGATGATCTCAAGGCACTCTATAAGCAGTTCGAGAGTGATGACCGGACACATACCCTGTCCAAGAAACACCGCCTAGAAAAACTGCCCAAAATCCGTGAAGACATAGAGGCCAAACGTGCCGAGCTTGCTCAGCACCTTGCAACCAAGTCGACATCTACTCCTAAAGGAGCGTGAGTTTTAAATGCCTGAAGTATTGCTAGCAATACTAGTGGTAGTTGGTATCTTCGGTTGGGTGTTACTGATCGTGTGGTTTCAACCAATCGAATTCATTCGAAGAATCATCAGTATGAAGAACCACCACAAGCGTAAAGCAGGCTAACCTACCGAAAGGAGTAGCCGTGAAAAGAAGGACCAAGACTAGCAAAACGCTAAGCGATTTCATCAAGCGACAAACCGCACCAATGCTGGTTACGTTCGGCATTTTGCAGATAGTCATAGGTGATTACCGCCTAGGTGGGCTTTTTGTTGTTGGTGGAATAGCACTCCACGTAGTCCAACGAATTGCCAACCGCAAACCCTAACCCGGAAGGATGAGCAGTGAGAAGATTGCGAAAGAGCCTTAGGCTTTGGTTCGACCCTGGTAAGACCGGATGTTACCGTTGCCGCTCAAAGAAGGGCCCCCTGGCTTCTCCGGGATTCTTGTCTGGAGAGCTCTGGTGTAAAAGCTGTTTACGCAGGGCTGGAAGACTCTGACCCGAAAGGAATAATGCACCTTTTCATTGATGATGTCGTGCTAGTTGCAGCCTACCTTGTAGAGCAAGGTGAGACAGTGCCAGTCGCTTGTTCCAAGTCGCTAGCCCTATTGTCCTCTGTTTCGAAAATGAGCGAGGACGATATTGCATATGAGGTTGTCAATGGACTGTTCTTGAAACAGAAATACGACAAGCTTGTGAAAGACTGGTCTGCATGTCGCAGACTCAGCGACGATAAGAAGCTTGCGCTTCTGGTGAAGCGGGCAGTAAAACACAGACAAAGAGAATAACAACTCGCGTTTAGTAGAATACAACCGAACTCTGAACTGAGAGGAACAGTGATTCAGACATGTATATGAACCCGAACCCAGCAGCTGGCTTTGCCTTCCTTTTCGGCCTGGGAGGTACTACCTTTGTGGTTGCATTTGTCATCCGTGGCAACTACGCGGTAGCGCTCGTAGCCGCCGTGGTCTTCACATTGGTTGTCTGGCCTTTCGCCAAGACAGCCATCAAGCAAGAACGCTGGCTCGAACAACTCCGACAAGAGAAAAATCCCGACTGAGACCAAGATGTGCCCTCCTCAAACGGGCGGAAGAGGCAAATCTTGCCTCCTCCGCCACCGCGCTACGAGCGAGTTCTCCGCCTACAACGGATTGAGCCCTAGCGCACCCTACCCCATATCAAACCCTTGGTATGGGGTTTTTAAATACCAAACTTATAGCTTATGACTGTTCGGGTTTTGGTTTGGCTTTTGCTGTTTTTGGCTTTGTTTCAACTTTGGCGGTGGGTTTTTCTTCGGATGATTCGTCTTCTTCGTCTTCCTCTGTATCTTCAACTTTTTCAACAAGGGCTAATGAGACTACAGAGTCACCGTCGTTAAGGCGCATTATGCGCACGCCTTGAGTGGCTCGGCCTAGTTCTGAAATGTCTTTGAGGCCCAGACGAATAGTCTGGCCGGAGGTGGAGATAATGATTACCTCTTGTTCGTCACCTACCAGTGATTTTACGCCAATTAGTTTGCCAGTCTTGGTGTTGACCACAGCCGATCGGATACCGACTCCTCCGCGTTTGTGGGCGGTAAATTGAGAAATTTTGGTACGTTTGCCATAGCCAAATTCAGATATAACGAATATCTGGGAGTTTTCTTCTACAATATCCATTCCAATCACGTGGTCACCGGTGCGCAGGCGAATACCCCTAACACCGCGACTAACGCGTCCCATTGGGCGGGCATCACTCTCATGGAAACGAATAGCTTGTCCCTGGCTGGTTGAAATAACCACTTCATTATCTCCGGTTGTCATTCTAATCCACTTAAGTTCGTCGCCTTCGTCTAAGTTGATGGCAATCAGGCCAGTCTGGCGAACATTTTGGTATTGTTCGAAAGGTGTTTTCTTAACTACTCCGCGCACTGTACACATCAGCAAATGACCCTTGCCGGCTTCAACTTTACTTACATTTATTACGCTAGTGACAATTTCTTCTGGACCAAGTTGCAACAAATTAACAATGGCTACACCTTTGGCGTTCAAGCCCACTGCCGGGACTTCGTAAGTCTTAATTCTGAAGACTCGGCCTTTGTTGGTGAAGAACAACAAGAAGTCATGTGTTGATGCATTTACAACATGTTCAATGACATCTTCTTCGCGGGTCACCATTCCACGTTTGCCTTTACCTCCTCTGTGTTGCTTGCGGTAATCGGCAATTTGCGAGCGCTTAATGTAATTAGCTGATGTAAGCGTAACAACAACTTGCTCTTCTGGAATCAGGTCCTCGTCGTTCATTTTGCCCAGTTCGTTGACTACTACCTTGGTGCGTCGCTCATCACCAAATTGCTTCTTCATGTCTTGCAGTTCTTCTTTAATAATTGCCAGTATCTTCTTCTCGTCGGCCAATATAGATTCTAGTTCGCCGATTAACTTAACTAGTTCAGCTAATTCGTCTTCTATTTCTTTACGCTGAAGGCCAGTTAGACGTCTTAGTTGCATAGCAAGGATTGCTTGAGCTTGAATCTGAGATAACTTGAACCTTTCAATAAGCGCGGTCTCGGCCTCTTCTACAGTTTGGCTAGCCCGGATGGTCTTAATGACCTCATCAATATGATCCAATGCAATCTTTAAGCCCTCTAGTACATGGGCGCGGTCTTTGGCCTTGCGTAGTTCGTACTCAGTACGGCGCCTGACCACCACCTGACGGTGCTTGATGTATTCAGTAAGTATGTCCTGTAGCCCCAAAACCCTTGGCTGAATACCATCAATTAAGGCCAGCATGTTGTAGTGGAAAGTCTGCTGCAACGGCGTTAACTTATAAAGCTGATTGAGCAGCTTATTTGGGTAGGCATCTTTTTTAAGATCGATCACTACCCGAACAACACCACGGGCGGTTTCATCTCGTAAATCTCTAATGCCAGCTATCTTCTTTTCTTTATAAAGTTCGGCAATTTTCTCCATTAGCCCGGCTTTGTTAACCCCGTACGGAACTTCGGAGATAATAATTTGGGGCACACCCTTGTTGGATTCTTCTATGCTGGCAACACCGCGCACCACCACTCCACCTCGGCCGGTAGCTAGAGCTGTGCGAATAGACTCTCTACCGTAAATAACTCCTCCGGTAGGAAAATCCGGTCCTTTCACAAATTCTAATAGGTCGTCCAGCGTGGCGTCTGGCTTGTCTATCATACAGATAGTAGCGTCAATAATTTCGGTAATGTTATGTGGTGGAATGTTGGTGGCCATACCTACAGCAATACCTATTTGGCCGTTTAAGAGTAAGTTGGGCAGTTTGGCTGGCAGTACTGATGGTTCTTGCCTGGTGCCATCGTAGTTATCCCTAAAGTCTACGGTTTCCTTGTCAATATCAGCCAGCATGGCCTCGGCGTGGTTGGCCATTCTGGCCTCTGTATAGCGGTAAGCAGCGGGCGGATCGCCGTCCATGCTACCAAAGTTACCCTGACCATTCACCAACATGTAGCGCAGAGACCAGGGCTGAGCCATGCGCACCATAGAATCATAAATAGCCGTATCGCCGTGTGGGTGGTACTTACCCATTACTTCTCCGACAATCTGGGCACTCTTAACGGTTTTTCCGGTAGGCCGAATGCCCATCTTGTCCATAACGTATAGAATTCGGCGGTGCACCGGTTTTAGACCGTCGCGCACATCCGGCAAGGCTCTGGCCACAATAACACTCATGGAATAGCGCAGGTAGCTGTCTTCCATGACGTTTTCTACCTTGCGTAGCTCAACCACCCTGGAGTGACCAGCATTCAATACTTCAGAGTCCTCGGTGGGCATATTCTCTACGGGTGCAACGCGTGATTCCATATCGGCTTCCGCGTCATCTTCGATTTTATCTGGCTCAACTTCCATGGCTTAAATATCCAGGTCCTTAACAAACTTAGCATGAGTTTGGATAAAGTTTTTGCGCAGCTCTACTTCTGTTCCCATAAGTTTATTAAATATGGCATCGGCCTTTTCGCCGTCGTCTACCCTGACTTGCACCAATACCCTTTGCTCTGGATTCATGGTTGTTTCAAAAAGCTGGGTGGCGTCCATTTCTCCAAGACCTTTATAGCGCTTTTGCTCACTAAAACCAGCTTGGCGATAGCGCTCATCTTCTTTGTTAACTTTATTACCCTCGGTTTTTCGGCTGGCAATCTCAGCTTCTAGCACCTGCTCTAGTTCGGCCTCATCATAAATAAAGGTGTTGGCTTTTTTGCCTGGCTTTACCAACTCAAAGAGAGGTGGTTTGGCTAAGTAGAGATACCCGCCGTCAATAATAGGCCGCATATGGCGGAAAAAGAATGTCAAAAGCAGTGTAGAAATGTGGCTACCGTCAACGTCGGCATCGGTCATGATAATTATCCGGTGGTAACGCAGGCCGTCCATGCTAAATTGCTCTTCTATACCTACACCAAGCGCCTTAATGAGCGTAACGATTTCATTGTTGGCTAGCATTTTGTCTAGGCGAGCTCGTTCTACATTTAACACTTTACCGCGTAGCGGCAAGATAGCTTGGGTTTTGCTGTCACGGCCGCCCTTGGCGCTCCCTCCGGCGGAGTCTCCCTCAACTATGTAGAGTTCTGAGTCGGCTGGGTTGCGACTGGAGCAATCAGCTAGTTTTCCAGGCAAGCCGCTGCCTTCTAGCACGCCCTTGCGGATAATGTTGTCGCGGGCGGCGCGGGCGGCTTTGCGGGCTCTAGCCGCTAACAGCCCTTTGCTGACTATTTTGCGGGCAACACCTGGGTGTTCTTCTAGATAATAGTTAAACCACTCGCCCATGACGGTTTCTACATAACCACGAACCTCTGGGTTGCCCAGTTTGTTTTTGGTTTGGCCTTCAAATTGCGGGTCTGGTAGTTTTACCAAAATTACGGCTGTCAGGCCTTCCCGGCAGTCTTCGCCAGATAGGTTTTCTTCTTTTTCTTTGATCAGGCCGTTTTTACGAGCATAGTCATTTATCACCCTTGTCAAAGCCGTCTTAAAACCGGTAAGATGCATACCGCCGTCGGGGTTATAAACATTGTTAGCAAACGGCATAACCGTCTCTGTAAAAGCGTCGTTATACTGTATGGCAATTTCTACCACAGCCTCTTTTACTTCTTTGTCTACATAAAATATGTCGGCATCTAGCACTTCCCGGCCTCTGTTAAGGTGGCGGACGTAGCTTTGGATACCACCTTCAAAATAAAACGAGTAAGCCCTGCCAGTTTTGTTGTCTTTTAGAGAGGTTCTAACCCCTTTAGTCAGATAGGCCTGGTGGCGCAGACGGTTAAGAATTGTGTCGTAATTAAAAACAACCGTCTCAAAAATGCCAGCGTCAGGGTAAAAGGTAATCTCTGTGCCATTCTTGTCTGATTTTTCAATTATCTCCAGCTTGGTTTTGGGTACACCAAGGGCATATTCTTGGCGGTAGAGACTACCTTTTTGGTGCACGTCTACAACTAGTTTGCTAGACAGTGCATTTACCACGCTAACACCTACTCCGTGCAGTCCACCAGAAACTTTATAACCACCCCCGCCAAACTTACCACCGGCGTGCAGAATGGTCAGGGCTGTTTCTACGCCACTTTTACCGGTTTTGGCATGCTTATCTGTTGGAATGCCACGTCCGTTGTCGCAGACAGTAATACCACCGTCTTCTAGCATTTCTACGGTAACTTCAGTGGCAAAGCCAGCCAGGGCCTCATCTATACCATTATCAATCAGTTCCCACACCAGGTGGTGTAGCCCTTCTACCCCAGTAGAACCAATATACATTCCGGGTCGTTTTCGGACAGGGTCCAGCCCTTCCAGGACCTGGATTTGACTAGCGTCGTAAGTGTTCGTTTTTTTGTCTGCCAAAACTAATTTAACCCTCTTTTTTAGGTATACCCTCTCTTTTTTTCTATCTCCATATATTATAGCCAAAAAACGTCCTCCAGACAACCCCGCAAGCAGCGAATAACAACAGTTCACTAACAGATTGACAAACATCAGCAAAAAGAGTATAATAATACTACTTACCCCGCCTTTGGCTGGGTGGGAGTTATTTAAAATTTGAAGCCTAGACTTTCCAGGCTGTTTTATTGGTGTTCACTTGTTGGACACCGGCAAAACAGTCTGGGAAACTAAGTACCCGACTATCCCCCGAAAGGATATGCATGACAACTTCTGAGTTCACCCATCTCAGCGAGGTGTACGATTTCCTGGCGAAAAAGGTTGGCCAACACGGTATCCACCAGCAAACGGAGGAACTTATCGAGGAGTTCATCAACAGAGCAAACGGTCTCGCCGGAGTA
>JAYTJL010000002.1:0-13344 GCA_043731125.1 Candidatus Saccharimonadota bacterium | reverse complement strand
CTATTTGCAAATACCCTGGCAGGTTCTGAGACGGCATAGGCAAGGTTAATGTGTTCGAGGCTTCCAAAGTAGGCTATTCGTAGCAATATTGACCCTATTTTGGTCACCCAGCTGTTGGGTAGTATATGAAAAGTGCTAATTACAGGTGTTGATTTTGGTAGCATAGACAAAACCCGACTGGCCATAAATGGCGAATGTGGTGATTGTACATGAACAACGTCGAAATTGTTATGACTCAAGACCTTCTTTATTGTACTTTTGCTTACTGGAAGCGGTGTGGATAATTTGTTGCCATTAAACCGTACTGTTAAGTTCCGACTCATTGAATATACTTTGCCACCTTGCCATTTACTCAGCTTGGTATCGCCAACCATGTATACAACCTTGTGACCACGCGCACTCAGCCAACCACCCAAAGTTTTTACGTACTGGGCTACACCGGCATCGTTATCAAGCGTGTCGTCGAATAGAAATCCGATTGATAATCTTTCGGAGTGGGTATTTTCTTGTTTTAGTTGCATCAGGCCTCAGTCCTTGGTTCTTAATAATAATAGCTCCCTTGTATGTCAGTTCATACTGGTCTATGACCTTTTCGTAGTCGTATTGTCCTACTTCACCTTTTGCCCACTCACGCCAGTTGCGTCGTAGCCTTGTGTCCGTCATAAAAACAGCCATTCGGTTTGCAAAATCAGCACTAGCCGAGGCATCAACCATCCCTAACGCACCAAAACCTGTCAAGACCGACGCATAACCATTGTTTAGGCCGCCAATGGTTGGAGTCCCCATTGCCATTCCTTCTATAAGAATAATCCCAAAACTCTCGCCAAACATAGCAGGGCTACACAGCAAATCTGCATTTCCAATCAGTTCTCGTTTTTTGTCATCATTGACATAGCCTAAGAATTTAACGTTGTTAATACTCTGATCTTTGACCATTTGTTCAAAGTAAGCCCGGCGATTACCTTCGCCAGCTATTACTAAATGGGCATTGGGCATCTGTTCTAGCAAGATTTTAAATGCTGGCAATAGGTAGTCGACCCCCTTGCGTCGTTCTAGTCGGCCAATAAATACAATTGTCTTAGTATTGTTTCCACTCAAGGGGTGTAGTTTTTTAAGTGGTCTGTACTTACCAAGATCAATACCATTGGGGATGTATCGCATATTTTTAACAAGTTCCATGTCTGGTTCTTTATTGACCAGTACAGCAGCTGATGCGTCTGATACTGCTGTGAAAACATGCATCTTAGCAATAATCCCTTGGCCATAGGGACTAAATACATTTACGAATGACCGCCCTGCGGCAAAATCTTGTAAATTAGCGTGAAACGTACCTACATGAGCGGCGTTACTGCGGGGTAGGATTTGACGAGCCAGTAAAGGTGTCCATGGTTCGTGAAAGTGAATAACATCAAAGTTTTCTCGCTGCAAGACTTCGTCCACATCTTCGTTGTCCAGTTCAAAAGTAACGTCACCTTTAGTTGACATTCCCGCTCCGATTCGACGAGACCTGCCCAATAAAATATAGTTTTTAGGTACTTTTCCTCTAAATTTTGCAGGTCTAGGTGTAATAATTTTGACACTATGGCCTCTGGACTCAAGGCCACTAGCTAGATGCACGACTAATTGTTGGACACCACCATGGTGCTCGAATAAATTATATGGACAGACCAGTCCAATCTTCATAACAGGGTATTATACAGCAGAAATGCTCGTAGCGGTCACTTACGTAGCAGGGCTTTCATTTGCGCAGTAAAGAATTTTTCTGCCTCCTCCGCGGTTGCTACAACACTTGTTGAGTGCGGATGATGATTGAGTGGAACCAGTGTAACATCAGTATAAATTGTCCTCAAGTGTTGTTCTACTGCCAAGTTATCGAAGTAGCGGTCACCATCAGCAGCTACATGATAAACAGGCAGTGCCACTGGCACGCTACACAAATTTACTTTAAACATTTCTTTTGCAACGTATGAATAGGTGCGTGCATCGTTGATTTTCCACAGATGAAGTTCAAAGTTGATTCGCTTTTCACGCTCCAACTCTTCTGCCTGGCGAATTTTAGTATGTCCATCGTCAACAAGTTTTGGTTCAACAAATCGATAACCAAGACGCAGTATTGGTTCGCTAAAGACAACATTCTGTAAAAATTTAGATGATAAATACCCACTAAAAACTACAGATGTAAAACTTAGCAACCAGTAATTGTGTCTTTTTATCCTAAAATCATCCTTATGGGCAAAACCCGCTAGGCTAATCACAACTTTTACTTTGCCACTTAGGTCTGGGTATTTTTGCAGTAACTTTGTTACCACTAAAAACCCATAGCTGACTCCAACAAGAGTGATTTTTTTCTTTTTGTAGCGGAGTTTAATAAACGACGCCAGGTAGTCGGCCATATCATCCAATGTAGGCTTTCTACCAATGGCATAAAAACTGTCCATTCCGCCAAAGCCTGGCAGGTCTGGCACTGTGACGTTACCGTATTGCGCTAAATACTCAGCCATACCAGCTAGCCTCTCCAGGCTAGAATGGTGTCCGTATATTATTAAAAATTCTTTCTTACGTTTGGAATTGGTGCTTGGCAAGCGAAGCATACGGCCAGAAAGACCATTCATGTTTAGTAGTTGTATATATTGACTAATATCTGTTTGTTGAGCGCACATTCGTTAGTACAGTATAAAATATTTCCAGCTATCTGTAAATAATGTGATTCATCTCGAATGCTTTGCTGAGAAACCTAGCACCAACACCTTCTATAGGTTATAATCACTTGTGGTTTTGGGTGTTTACAGTGGGGAGTGGCCAAGTGGTAAGGCACTGGTTTTTGGTACCAGCATTCGGGGGTTCAAATCCCTCCTCCCCAGCCATCCTCTGTTTCTCTGACTTTAGTGAGTAGCGATGGAGGATGATTGTTAGACAGGATTTGAACGGGATTGCCAGTTACAAGCCCCGCACCTCGCCCCAAAAAGACCCCAAAGGCTTTGGCGTCCGTGCAAAGCACCGATGAATGACCGTCGTCTGAACTACTTTTGGTTAGATGTTCATACATGCGGTAACTATACATATTTTTAATATTAGAATTTTAGCGTAGGAAGTATTCTGAAAAAGCGTTACAATGTGGCGTGAAACACTAATCAAATAAGGAGAACAGGAACATGGTTACAGGATACTGCGTTAAATGTAAGGAAAAAGGTGTTGATTTGACGGCACCAGAGATTCATCAAACAAAAAAAGGTGGCTTCATGGCAAAAGGAAAGCATGAGAAATGCGGAACAACTGTTTGTGCAATGATGTCTAAAGACAATGCTGAAAAAGCAGTAGCAAACGGCGCAAAAAAAGCTTACTAAGCACAAATATTCAATGGTTTGAGCCATTCCAGGTAGACTAAACAGTCTATAGCTGTAGTCTCAGCCATGAGTGATCAATTACTCGACGTGGTCCGCTTAGGCGGATAAGACACCAGTTTTTGATACGGCACACGTAGATTCAAATCCCACCAGCATAGCGTATCTAAGTTTGTGTATACATATCCGAGTCTCGGCATATATTAGGCCGAAAGTGCTATAGTTAGAATAAGAAAGACTTCTGGGGGACTAAAGGGTTGAAGAACGGACTGAGGGTATTAGTAGCCAGCATTATCGGAATAACCGCTTCGGTTGTAGTTGGTTATTACTACTTCCGTGACAGGAATATTGATGTACTGCAACCATCTGGCAGTATTGGTGTGCAGCAACGTGACCTGATAGTGCTAACATCCGCGATGATGTTTGTGGTGATACTAATTGTTTGGGGACTTTGTTTTTGGATAGCAATTAGGTACCGGGCAGACAACAAAAAGGCCCAATACGCTCCCGATTGGGACTCTAGTAAAATATTGGAATCAATCTGGTGGGGAATACCTATTATTCTGATTGGGATAATTTCTGTAATGACCTACACCAGTAGCCACAACCTAGACCCATTCAGACCATTAATAAGTGACAAAGAACCCACCAAAGTTCAGGTAGTAGCCCTGCAGTGGAAATGGCTATTTATCTTGCCAGACCAGGGTATAGCTACTATTAACAGCTTTGCTTTCCCGGTAGACAGACCAGTAGAGTTTTTTATCACCTCAGATGCACCCATGAATTCATTTTGGATACCGGCACTTGGAGGCCAAATCTATGCCATGAGCGGAATGTCGACTAAACTATACCTAGACGCTAGTCGTGCAGGAGTATACAACGGATATTCAGCCAACATTAGTGGGAAAGGGTTTGCAAATATGAAATTTGCCGCCAGTGCAATGAGCGAGAAAGATTACGCGTTATGGGTCAGTGACATAGCTTCACTAGACACCAGGCTCAGCCTAGATGAGTATAACTTGATTGCTAAACCATCAGATATAAGCCCTAACAAGCAATATGCAATGGTAGAGCCTGGTTTGTATAACTTTGTTATTTCTAAGTATCTTCTACCAGTTTCAGCGTATCCGGCCCACCTCAACCACTCACAATCGACGCATATGCACGGGGACAACGAATGAACCTGGGAGGCAGACTGACGATAGAAGCATTCCAGCACGGATGGGTGATAAACCTGGGCGTGTTGTCTATGGTTGGTGCGCTCTTGAGTGTCGTAGCACTACTAACTTACAAAAAGCGATGGGGATGGCTGTACCATGACTGGCTTACCTCAACCGATCCTAAAAAAATCGGGGTGATGTACATAGTAGTAGCACTGGTAATGTTGCTACGCGGATTTGGTGACGCAATAATGTTGCGAGCTCAACAAATTCTAGGGGCAGACGGGGGAGGGTATTTATCTTCTGAACACTTCCAGCAAGTATTCACCGCACACGGCACAATAATGATATTTTTTGTTGCTATGGGGCTGATGTTTGGGTTATTTAACTTATTAGTTCCTCTGCAAATTGGCGCAAGAGACGTAGCCTTTCCTTTTCTGAATGCCACAAGTTTTTGGCTTTTTATAGCCGGTGCAGCCCTGATGAACATATCACTTGGCATTGGTGAATTCGCGGCTGCTGGTTGGTTGGCCTATCCACCGCTTTCTGGACTAACTTACAGCCCTGGTGTCGGAGTGGACTACTGGATATGGTCGCTACAAATTGCTGGTGTGGGAAGCCTGTTATCTGGAGTGAATTTTTTAGTGACTATACTCAGGTGCCGTGTAAAGGGTATGACACTTATGAAAATGCCCCTTTTTACCTGGAGTGTGCTTGGTAGTACCGCACTAATAATATTCGCATTTCCCATTCTTACAGCAACCCTGACTTTGCTCGCGCTTGACCGAAGTCTCGGCATGCATTTCTTTACTTCGAGTTTTGGTGGCAATCCCATGATGTATGTTAACCTCATCTGGGCCTGGGGCCACCCGGAAGTATATATCCTAATACTTCCCGCATTTGGGATATTCTCAGAAGTAGTTTCGACTTTTTCTAGCAAACGTCTTTTTGGCTATAAGTCTATGATTTGGGCCATCATTGCCATTACCTTCTTATCATACGTGGTGTGGGCGCACCACTTTTTCACCATGGGAGCAGGGGCTAATGTTAACGCCTTTTTTGGTATTATGACAATGATTATAGCTATACCAACAGGTGTAAAAATGTTCAACTGGATATTTACTATGTTCCGGGGTAGAGTGCGCTTTACTACACCAATGCTTTGGTTTTTTGGGTTTGTAGCAACATTCACAGTAGGAGGTGCAACTGGTGTCCTTTTGGCCATACCGCCAGCTGATTTTCAACTGCACAATAGTCTGTTTTTGGTAGCACACTTCCACAATATGATAATTGGCGGTGTTGTTTTTGGGTACTTTGCCGGTCTCACGTACTGGTTTCCAAAAATATTTGGTTTCAAGCTGAATGAACGACTGGGTAAGTATGCTGCAGGGTTTTGGATAGTTGGGTTTTTGGTAACATTTATACCAATTTACATATTGGGGCTAATGGGGGCAACCCGTCGAATTGATACCTATGACGCATCTCTTGGTTGGCAGTGGTTATTCATGGTTTCGGGGGTTGGTATGGCTATGATTGGAATTGGTGTGGCAATCCAGGTCCTACAGTTGGCTGTGAGCATAAAAAATAGAGCAAGCAACCTTGACACAACAGGCGACCCCTGGGACGGCCGAACGCTAGAATGGGCGACCCCGTCACCAGTACCGGTCTATAACTTTGCAACCTTGCCAGCTGTCAGCACTCGTGACGCTTTTTGGGAAATGAAGAAGCTAAACGCTAAAAGCCTAGAGCCTAGGGCCTATCGCACAATTCATTTACCAAAAAACACGCCCTTACCAATACTACTGGCTGGCTCATCGTTTGCCTGCGGGTTTGGCATAATCTGGCATATGTACTGGCTAGCCTTGCTCGGCCTGATGGGGGTTGTAGTGATTATTGTCTTGCGTGCTTCAGATGACGAGCCAGAGTATGCTATAACACCCAGCATGATAAAAGACATCGAACAGGGAAGAGAAGCGTCATGAAAAGTAATGAAATAAGTAAGTCACAAGACACCGAGTTTGGACCTCAAGATAAGACATACTTTGGTTTCTGGGTGTATTTGATGACTGACTGTGTGCTGTTCGGTGCTCTCTTTGCTACCTTTATTGTACTTCGGAATAGTACTTTTGGCGGACCCAGCGGTGCCGAACTGTTTAGTCTAAATTATGTATTGGTTGAGACACTAATTCTGCTAGCCAGTAGCCTCACTAGTGGCCTAGCCTTAATTGCGCTGCGAAACGGGCTCAAGAGACAAGCACTGGTACTACTTGGAGCTACCTTTTTGTTAGGCGCGGCGTTCCTGGGACTGGAAATAAATGAATTTAACAATCTATATCAGGAAGGTAACAGCTGGCGAGCAAGTGCTTTCCTTTCCTCTTTCTTTACATTGGTCGGAACCCACGGACTACATATCACCATAGGGCTTACATGGCTGAGTGTAATGGGTGTTAAGATATGGCGGAGTGGTGTCAATCAGTCCAACATTAAAAGACTGTGGTTGTTTAGCATTTTTTGGCACTTCTTGGACATTGTATGGATATTCATCTTTAGTATTGTATTTTTGATGGGAGTGATATGAGCCTGAGTAAACAACAGGGTAGTTACATTATTGGCTTTATCGCATCTATGGTACTTACCATAGCCTCTTTTTGGTTGGTCGGTACCGACCGAGTAAACGGAAATACGGCAATCGCTGTCATACTCACTCTCGGTGTTGCGCAGCTGGCGGTTCAGCTTACATTCTTCCTACACCTTGCCCACGAAGAAAAACCTCGCTGGAATACAATAGCTTTTCAATTTGCAGCCATGGTGGTGGTCATAATCGTGCTTGGTAGTATGTGGATTATGCAAAACCTCAGTTACCACCACGGCCATCGCACCATAAAAACAGATAGTTACATAATTAAGGATGAAGGGTTCTCAAAATAGCCAAAGTCCGTGACTACTACCGTCTAGCTAAGCCTGGTATTGTTTACGGTAACACGATAGTCGCGCTTGCAGCATTTTTATACGGTTCACAAGGTAGAATTGATGCACTTGACTTGCTCCTTAGCGTAGGTGGGCTGGCACTAGTTATGGCTAGTGGATGCGTATTTAACAATTACATTGATCGGGGCAAAGATGCTGTTATGAGTCGCACGGCTAAGCGAGCATTAGTCACAAATTCAATACGACCGGATTTTGCACTAGCTTACGGGAGTTTGTTGGGGGTATTCGGCTTCGCACTACTACTTCAACTACATACTCGCATTAGTTTTTGGACTGCAATGTTTGGGTTTGTAGTCTACATAGGCGTATATGGCTACGCTAAGCGTCACAGTCCGCACGGCACGCTCGTAGGAGCTCTTGCGGGTGCTACACCACCTGTGGTGGGGTATAGTGGTGCGACAGGTCGAATAGATACAACTGGTGTTATTTTGTTCATTATTTTGGTTACCTGGCAAATGCCACATTTTTATGCGATTGCTATCCGCCGAGCAAAGGAATATAAAGCTGCAAGAATCCCAGTATTACCGTTAATTAGTGGGGTGAGAGCGACTATACAACAAATGCAGTATTACACGGTCGGATTCATACTATCAGTGGTGTCACTAAGCGTGTTTTCCAACACTAGTTACAGCTACCTGGTTGTCATGCTGGGCATTGGACTGTGGTGGTTCAAAGGTGTTTACGACGGCGCCGCTATTTCAGATACTTCTAGCTGGGCAAAACAAGTCTTCAAACAATCACTAGTTGTATTAATGGTGTTTTCATTAATGATCTCACTCGATAATTTGCTACCGTAGGAAGGGTGGTATAATTTACTTATGCTTCTATATCTACACATAACAGTAGCTATCGCAGGTTTAATTATATCTGGGTACAATTTAGCTAAACCGTCTGCTGTAAGACAGTTAGCGGGCTATATTACAGTTGCCGTAACCTTTTTGAGTGGCACTGTGTTGATTGTCAGTACAAATGCTGCATTAGTGCCAGCGTGCCTGAGCGGACTTGGCTACCTTAGTGTTGTAAGTTTATGCTTATTCTTAAGTCGTAGACGACTAGCCATAACCCCTTAGATACACAGCGCTAATTGTGCTTGTGACTATTATTACTACACTTTATACTTGGCCTAATTCAAAGAACGTGTATAAATACTGTTATTAATTAGGGAGATGTTTTGTTATGGAACAACAATCGAAACAAGCCGCTATGGCTGTAGGAGCGTGGGGACTTTTATCAGTAATTTATGGGGTTATGGTGCTAGCATGGCCAGCCATTTCATTAAAGGCCTTCTTAATAATCCTTGGTATCTACTTGATTGCAAGTGGTTTAGCGCTGGCTGTTGGTTCGCTGGTTGGCCGCTCTGGCCACTGGGTAGCCGGTGTACTTATGGGAGGTTTTAGTGTCATCGCAGGGCTTTACGTTTTTGCAAACCCAGGCATTAGCGCTCTAGCCGTCTTAACAGTTATCGCTATCTGGTCGATGGTTGTTGGACTACTGCAAATAATGGTTGGGTTTGAGGCTAAGAACAATGATTGGTGGCTAGTCCTAGCTGGCGCTATTCAGCTATTGTTTGGTTTTTACATTTTTGCCAACCCCAAGGGAGGTGCGCTCGTACTTGTCTGGCTGATTGGTCTGACTGCCGTAATCAACGGCATCATATTGGCAGCTGCCGCCTTCAGGCACAAGTCTCTTACCCGAGCCTAACTTAATACAGGTAAAAGTATCGAATATGCCAGTTTACGGACTGGCATATTTTTATGCATTTCAAAATTACTACTGATAGGGCTTATGCTATAAAATAAACTTTACAGTATGTAACGTATGGTTTATTATCATTTCATTGAAGCAGCATAGGCTTTAGAGGGCTATCCCTGAGAGTTGGGAGTAGCTTGTTTATTATCAAAAAACTGGTGGGGAATAGGGAGTACAAGTTCATGAAAAAATTACTAGTTGCCAGTTTCGCGTCAACAATGGCTATAGGTTTTGCACCTGCGGTTGTTTTTGCAGCAGACATTAGCAATACAGGTCCTGGTTCATACAATTCAATAATTAACGAGACAACTAGAAAAATTACAGTTACCTGTAACAACGACGTTGAGGTTGTCAATATTAATGACCAAAGCTCAAACTCTGGTACTGCAGAGGTTGACGGCAATAACTACGGTGGTGATGCCCAGTCCGGTGATGCTCAAAACCTAAATGAGTATGTAGCCACCCTAGGGGTTAGTTGCGAACCAGCTACTTTGGCCGTAGTAACGCCACCCGCTGAAGGTGGTAAGGGCAGTGGCACAACAACCACACCACAAGTAAAAGCGGTTACAACAACTCTTCCAGATACAGGTTCTGAGATGTTAGTAGTAGGCATTGCTACAGCATTCGTGCTTGGTACAGCATCTGCTATTGCTACAAAAAAACTTGTTAGTGACGAAAACTAGACTATAGTTACCGGTTCTAAAAACTCAAGTCCTAAAGAAAAGAACCTAGATTAATCTCCGGGTTCTTTTTTTGTTATTGATTCATCACTATACTGGTATTAGTGAAGTTTATTAAATCAGACACTCCAGACGCAGCTGCCATATATATAGCTCAGACTATAAGCACTAAAATTAGCAACGACAAAAAAGTGCTTTGGTTGGTGCCTGGTGGTTCTGCTATAACAGTGGCGGTAGCGGCTTCTCAGCAAATCCACGGTGTTGATAGCAATCTATATATATCACTCACCGACGAACGCCCAGGCGCGGTTGGCCACCCTGAGTCTAACTGGCAACAATTAAAAGAAACTGGTTTTAACTACCTAACTCGTGAGTATTATGAAGTTCTACACGGACAAAGCACTTCCCAAGATACCACTGCTTTTGCAGCTTGGCTTGAGCGTACAATATCCAATGTAGATTTTCGAATAGGACTGTTTGGAATCGGCAGTGATGGACACACAGCTGGACTATTGCCAGGTTGCGTCTCTCCGAGCGGTGAAATGGTAGCATTCTACAAGCGTGAAGAACAGGAGAGGATCAGCGTAACTCCAGCACTGTTTAGTCAGCTAGATGTAGCGGTGATATATGCCGTGGGAGCTGAAAAAAAACAGATGCTAGAGATATTAGCCAGCGACGCGCCTAGCGATTTGCCTCTTTTGAATTTACGCGCAGCGCACGAACTTATCGTATATAATGACCAAGTAGAATTATGAAGATTGCTATTCACGGCCTCGGACGTATGGGTGGGCAAATTGCTCAAAAGCTTGTCGAAGACGGCCACCAGGTTATTGCTCATAATAGGAGCAGAGAACCAATCGATGAGGCTGTTTTGAATGGAGCCAAACCAGCCTACACAAAGCAAGAGGTTTTAGAGGCATTTAGTACCGATCAGCTGGTAGTTTGGTTAATGATACCTGCTGACATAGTCGATACTGAACTTGACGCGTGGTTAGCCGTTGCACCGAAGGGGAGTCTTTTTGTAGACGGAGGCAACTCTGACTATCGTTTGACTAAGAAAAGAGCCGAGCATGTACACTCTAACGGGTCAGTTCTACTGGACGTAGGCACTAGCGGTGGTGTCTGGGGTTACAAGAACGGGTTTTCAATGATGGGAGGAGGGGACGAAATGAATTTCAAAACCATCGAACCAGTATTAAAAACTCTGTCGGTGCCAAATGGAGGCTATCAACACTTTGGAGAGTCCGGAAGTGGACACTACGTAAAAATGGTGCACAACGCCATCGAATACGGCATGATGGAATCACTCGCTGAAGGCTATAGAATGCTCAGGGAAGGGCCATACAAAGACTTAGACCTAGCGGCTGCCGGAGACGTATGGCAACAAAGCAGTGTAGTTACATCGTGGCTGAATGACCTTACTCGCCAAGCATTACACGAAAATCCTCAGCTTGAGGGTATAGACGGTATAGTAGCAGAATCCGGGGAAGCCCGCTGGACACTGGAAACAGCCAAAGAACTAAATATCCCAATGCCATCTATTCAAGCATCCTTTGATGTACGTCTGGCCTCGCAAAAGGGAGATGTAAACTTTTCCACCAAGCTACTTGCCGCCATGCGTAACAAATTTGGCGGACACAAACTTAATTAAACAAAAAGTTTGCATTCTACGCATACAAGTATTACTATAGTTTTAATTAAAGGAGTCAGTGAGCTATGCATGAAGTAGTAGTTGCGCTTTTCGCGCTTGGTATCGGAATACTGTTTAGTTTTTATGGATTCAAGGCTATGCGACTATTGTTGCCACTTTGGGGACTAGTTGCAGGTTACTGGCTAGGAGCTGAGCTTGTGCACGCTATAACTGGCGATGGATTTTTTGGTACCACACTTTCTATAGTCACAGGAGTTGTTTTTGGTTTAGTTGGTGCAGTGCTTTCCTACTTATTTTATGCCGTTGCAATTACAGTATTCATGGGAATGATTGGTTACTGGCTAGGAGCTGGCCTGCTTATTGCCGTTGGTGTTGACCCTGGATTTCTTACTGCGCTGGTAGGTATATTATCCGCAGTACTACTAGCCGGATTTAGCCTCTTAATGCGTGCACCTAAATACTTCTTATTATTCTTTACAGCCCTAGCTGGGTCTGCATTAATGGTTAGCAGTCTTCTACTACTAGGCGGAGCAGTTGACCTACCAGCACTTAAAGATGGACCTATAAATGTCGTAGCCGAGCAAAGCTGGATTTGGCAAATACTCTGGTTGGGTGTGGCTGCAATAGGGCTTTCAACTCAGATGATTGACAGTGAGAAGGAAGAGACTGCTTGGATTAATGAATGGAAGGGAAATAAATAACATGGCAAAAGCGCATCATTTGCATAGTGAAGTAAATCTCGGAAAAGTAAAGCCAGACACAAACCTAGAAAAAGACATTTGGTGGGTATGGCTGATAAAAGGAATTGCACTTATAGCCTTTGGTGGACTAGCGGTTTTTTGGCCTAGCATTACGCTCTACGCACTGGCATACATTTTCAGCGTATACATTGTTGTTACGGGAGTAGCAGACGTTATTCTTGGCTTTCGAAGCCTAGGGCACAGCCGGAGCTGGTTTTTAAGGTCAGTGTGGGGAATTGTACAGATTGGACTTGGTGTGTACATCATTAACCACGGTCAAACTATCCTGATAGCCTCATTCATTCTCCTACTGGGCCTTGCTCTAGTATTCCAAGGAATTGTTGAAATAGCATCATACTTCAAATCATCTACCGACGTGGGGGCTCGTGGTTGGTTAATTTTTGGTGGTATTTTGAGTCTTGTTGCTGGAATAGTTGTACTAAGACAACCAGTGCTGAGTGGACTGGCATTTGTGTGGATACTTGGTTTTTACGGAATACTTGGTGGGGCCAACTGCATTGCAATAGCACTTGGAAGTCGGAATAGTAAGAAGTTAACAGTCTAGGACAAAACTATGGTGGGGCTAAGAAAGCGCAATACTGAATTAGCAGCCGCGGCTATAGCCACATCAACATGGCTTGCCATTGGTACTGTAGTATTCCATAGGCTAGAGGATTGGACCTGGATTCAATCATTATACTTCTCAACCGCTACTCTCACTACAATAGGCTACGGGGACTTGCATCCTACCACTGACTTGAGTAGACTCATCTGCGTATTCTATATAATATTCGGAGTAATAACAGTGCTTTCGGCCTTTACAATAATTGGTACGTCTCGCCTGGAGGAAAGAGCAAGACAGATTGATAACATTAGGCAAAAAAGAAACACCAGCAAATAGCCCACTGTACTAGGTACATTACTAGAGGCCCTCTACTTGCGCGTGGACTTACTGGTGGCTGCTAAAAGTTCGATTATTGCCATCAATATCACTGCCATAACTGCAAAGAATAATATCACTTTAGGACTAAGCTG
>JAYTJL010000001.1:0-8681 GCA_043731125.1 Candidatus Saccharimonadota bacterium | reverse complement strand
TTGTGGGTACCAGCTGGGAGTGAGTTGGGTGGAGTTACGCTATAGGCGCTCCAGGTGGTAGTGCTAACTGGTATAGCTGTCATGATTTGGGAGTTGTCTAGTAGAACATTAACAGTAGGTGCACCGGAGCATTGGGTGCCTCTAGCTATTAGGGTAAGGCTGGATACGCTGCTTGGGAAGTTAACTGTACCGGTAGTTGTACCATTGCTTGATAGTAATATGGCTTTACCGGCACTGGCGGTAGAGTCAGTAATAGCACTGGCTCCAGCTGGTAGAATCATTTGTTCGGCTTCCATGGTAGCTATCAGTGGTGCGGCTGCAAAACTCTTATATATAGCAAAGCCACCAATAAGACCAAATATAAGAGCAAATAATACAATATGATGCCTACTTAACTTTGGTTCGTCTTTAAATGTCTTTGTGTCTGTTGTGGCTTTTTGTTTTACCATAGCATTTCCTTCATTATTTTTGCTCATTGCTTATGGTTAACAGTATCCTACTGTAACTGTTACTCGTCAAGTTGATGTAGTGTAACTCAAGCTGGACCTATCACAATAGATCAGGTCTAGCTACAGCCGGTAGTTGATCCGCCCTTCGACAAGCTCAGGGCGGAGGTTAATGTTAACTACAGCCTGTTGTACTTCCACAGCTGGTGCAGACGTAGCAACTACCGGCGCGTTGGGTTTGGTTGCCACAGTTGTAACACAGCGGAGCGTCGTTATTGTGTGATTTTTTACCACCCGGTAAAGCCGAGTTAGCAGAAATAGTGTGAGCAATGTTTTCTACTTTCATGTCAGCTGATGAGGCTTTGGCGGTGCTACCTTCGGCTGAGATGTCCATTTCTTCTGGCTCAATGTCTATGTCTACCGCGTCGGTGGCAATTTCTGTCATCTGGTTGGAAAGTTCTGGTACCTCGTCGACTGATAGCCCTTCGACTCCGCTCAGGCCAGGTAGGCTTGTTTGGTCGTCTGCTGGCATATCGTCTATGTGGGCTAGGCCAACTTCTAGCTGGTCGTCAAAGCTCAGGTAAGTCTTGCCCAGTCGTTTGAATATGTAGTCAATGATGCTACTAGCGGTACGAATTTCTGGGTCGTCTGTGATACCGGCGGGAGCAAAACTTGTATTGGTGAAATTGCGTACGTAATTTTTGAGCGGTACACCAAATTGTAAGCCGTAGCTGACCGACACACCAAAGGCATCCATGACTCCACGCAGAGTCGACCCCATCTTGGCGCTACTAATAAACAGCTCGCCCGGGCGGCCGTCATCGTACTGGCCAACAATGGCGTAGCCTCGACTACCGGCAATTGTAAATTTGAATATTTTAGAATTACGAATTCGTGGCAGTTCTTGGCGAACAGCCCCGCGCACTATGTACTCGTCGCTAAGGACACTAGCGGCGGTGACCCCGACGCTTGCGGTCGGGGCTCCGACTGTAGTGTCGAAGCTGGTTACTGGAGCGCCCTCTTTTTTAGCCATCGAAAGTGGCTGTGCTACTTTGCAGTTGTCTCGGTAAATTGCTACGGCTTTCAACCCCATTTTCCAAGCGTCAATATGCAGTTGTTCTATGTCCTCAACGCTGGCTTCTTCTGGCATATTAACAGTCTTACTTATAGCGCCAGAAATAAATGGCTGAACAGCGGCCATCATCTTGACGTGGCCTAGGTAGTGAATTGGGTTGTCACCCATACTGCAAGCAAATACATTTAGGTGCTCATCTTTTAGTCCAGGAGCACCAATAATGGTCTTTTCTACGTCTATGTAGCCTATGATGTCTTCAATTTGTGAGCGGTTATAGCCGAGTGCTTCTAGTGCTCGTGGTACGGTTTGGTTAACAATGCTCATGGTACCACCACCAACCAACTTTTTAACTTTGACAAGGCCAAGATCTGGTTCAATCCCAGTGGTGTCACAGTCCATCATCAGTCCTATTGTGCCAGTTGGCGCAAGCACCGAAGCCTGGGAGTTACGGACCCCAAATCGCTGACCCAATTCTACTGCTTCGTCCCATGCAGATGCAGCTGCTTGCAACAACTCTTCGCTGACTAGGCTAGCATCTATTTTACTGACTTCGTCGCGGTGCATTTTAAGGACTCTACTCATGCCGTCGCGGTCTTTTAAGTAGCCGGCAAACGGACCGACTCGCTGCGCCAGCCGCGCACTAGTGGCATAAGCATGCCCGGTCAATAACGCTGTTATAGCTGCTGCTTGTGCCCGGCCTTCTTCTGAGTCGTAAGGCAAACCTTGAGCCATGAGTAGCGCTCCTAGGTTGGCGTAGCCTATGCCAAGTTCGCGGTAAGCGCGGGCATTCTTACCAATGCTTTTAGTCGGGTATTCTGAGTAGCCTACCAATATTTCTTGTGCGGTAAACACCAGTTCTACAGTGTGGCGGAAAGACTCAGTGTCAAAACTACCATCTTCGTTAAGGTATTTGAGTAAGTTAATGCTAGCTAAGTTGCAAGCAGAATTATCCAAATGCATATATTCACTGCAGGGGTTGGAGGCATTTATACGACCAGCGTTAGGAGAGGTGTGCCATTTATTTATAGTGGTGTCGTACTGCATACCCGGGTCGGCACACTCCCAAGCAGCCTGGGAAAACTGCCGCATCAAGTCCCGCGCCCGGACAGTCTTGACCACACGGCCATCTTTAACGGCCCGCAAATTCCAGTCAGTATCGTCTTCAACGGCTTGCATAAACTCATCTGTTACGCGGACCGAGTTGTTGGCGTTTTGGTACTGTACAGAGTAGCTGTCACGTCCGTCCATGGTCATGTCAAAACCAGCGGATTCTAGCACGCGAGCTTTGCGTTCTTCGCGGGCTTTGCACCATATAAATTCTTCAACATCGGGGTGGTCAACATTTAAAATCACCATTTTAGCAGCTCGGCGTGTTTTGCCGCCGCTCTTAATTGCCCCCGCGCTAGCATCTGCCCCGCGCATAAATGAAAGTGGACCACTGGCGGTACCGCCGCTGCCTGAAAGAGCTTCGACACTACTACGCAGCACGCTTAGGTTGATACCAGACCCGCTCCCGCCTTTGAAAATCATACCTTCTTCTGCGTACCAGTTAAGAATTGATTCCATGGTGTCATCAATGCCAAGAATAAAGCAGGCGCTAGCCTGTTGAGCCCGGCCCTTAGCGCCTATGTTAAACCAAACCGGACTATTGAAGGCTGCTCGCTGGCTGGCCAGCACATATTTCAACTCTTCGCGGAAATCTTCGGCTTCGGTGTCATTGGTAAAATAGGCTTCTTGCTTGCCAGCCCGCGTGACGGTGTCTACTACGCGGTCTATGAGTTGTTTATAAGAGTTCTCACGTTCGTCGGTGCCGGGAGTGCCGGTAAAATACTTTTGGGCAACAATGTTTAGGGCATTGAGGCTCATGCCAGAGGGTACTTCGACGCCTTTTTGCTCAAACACAGCTTTACCAGTACCTGGATTAGAAATAATTGAATCGCGCTTCACCCATTTGAGCGAGTCGTATCCCTTTGTTCCTGGTTTTGTGAAGAGTCTTCGAACCCGTAGCTTGGTGGCAGTAGACATAACTTTAATACCCTCTCTTTTCTTTAGCTGTTAGCTGTTAGTTTTAAGCTTTCAGCTCTTGGCTTTAAGCTTTTTTTTAATGTTTTTATCTTCCGAGCCTCCCACACACGCTCCTATTAACCCTCTTTAGTAAGCAAAGCGTGCATTGTTGTTTGCTCCCTTAGACAATTCTCATGATAAACCACGAGCAGCGTCTAACGCAACAAGCAAAACTAGCTGAAAGCTATAAAGTCTCCAGTTAAAAGCTAGTTTGAGCTATAAACTTTTAGCTTTTATCTTGGTGGGCACGTATTTTAGACAATTCACGTTCGAACGATGCTATATCTTTAAACTGTCTGTATACACTAGCAAAGCGCACATAGGCAACTTCGTTTAGTTTGGGCAATTCGGCCATTACTAGTTCCCCAATGTCTTTACTGGACACTTCTGGTTCTCCACGGCCGTAGAGTTCACCCTCTAGCCCGGCTACAAAACTTTCTAGTTGTAAGTTGGTAACAGTGGTTTTTTCTGCTGAGTGTGAGAGGCCCGCCAATAACTTTTCTCTACTAAAAGCCTGCCTTGTGCCGTCACGTTTTACAACCGACAGCGGTGGGCGCTCAACGCGCTCGTACGTTGTAAAGCGGTATTCACATTTCAGACATTGGCGGCGGCGACGCACGGCCTCGCCATCAGCCACGTCTCGTGATTCGATTACTTTGCTATCGCAGCCTCCACAGTTTGCACATTTCATACACAGTCTCCCGCCCTGGCAGCCTGCTTGTCAGCGGCGCTAACAACTCCGCTACCAGTTTTGGCGCATTGCGGCGTCAGAAATTCCGCTGCTCGTTCTTTAGTATTTCCCATACATCTCACTGTGCTGCTCGTTTCTTCCTTGCACTACATCCAAACGTTGAGCCTGTGTCATCTGTTACTTATCTTACCATTTATGTTAATTAATGTTCAGTCCGCTATATATAGTGGTCGTAACTAGTATGTTAACTCTACCGATAGCGTTAACGCAAGCACTTTGTTGTAGTAATAAACACAAAGGTTTAGCCCCTTATTACTATTTTTTCAACTTCTTAAAGCGGCTGGTTTTTGGTCGGTCTTCGGGTTCGTCTTGTACTTCGTCGTCGTCTTCAACTATCTCTAGTTCGTCATCAGCGTCATCGTGGCGGTGGGCTTCTTCTTCATGCTCAGGCTGTTCTTCTTCATCAGTGTCTTCACTGCCCTTGCGGCGCAAACGACGCAAGAATGACGGCTTGTCTAGTTCGTCTTCATCAACCGTCTCGTCTGGCTTAGCCTCTTCATCGTTGTCACTGCCGGCCATTGCCCATATGTTTGTGTCATCTTCGGCGTGAAAGTCTTCGGCGCCTAATTCTTCTTTAGGTAAGTCCATGTCTAATTCTTTCATTGATTGTTCATCTACCTGAGAAGGCAGACGAGCAGGCGCATCCTCATGGCTGCGCATTAGGTCTGCCCGGCTTGAATCACGGCGGGCAAAATAGCTGTCGTCAAAACCAGTGGCTACAACCGTGACTATAATCTCGCCTTCAACTTCTGGGTTGATGGTTGCACCAAAGATAATATTAGCTTCACTATCAGCAGCTGCCGTTATAGTCTCGGCCACGGTGTTGATTTCGTGCATGCTCATGTCATGTCCACCAATAACATTAAAGAGAATGCCACGGGCACCGTCTATAGAAATGTCCAAAAGTGGCGAACTGATTGCTTGCCCAGCGGCCTCAACGGCGCGGTTTTCACCTGATGCTCTACCGATACCCATGAGGGCGTTACCGGCGTTTTGCATGACGCTTTTAACGTCTGCAAAGTCTAGGTTGATCAGTCCGTGTACAGTAATGAGGTCCGAAACTCCCTGCACGCCTTGGCGCAAGACTTCGTCTGCCACCTTAAAAGCTTCGAGAAGTGGGGTTTTGCGGTCTATGGTGGTCAGTAGTTTGTCATTAGGAATTGTAATAAGGGTGTCGACATTTTTGGCCAACATTTCAATTGCAGTTTCGGCGTTCCGACGGCGCTTTTCACCTTCAAAAGCAAACGGACGAGTGGCAAAACCCACCACCAGTGACCCTGACTCCCGAGCAACAGAAGCCACAACGTGCCCAGCGCCACTACCAGTGCCTCCACCAGCACCAATGGTAATAAAAACCATGTCGGCACCTTTGAGTGCGTCGGCAATTTCACTGCGTGATTCTTCGGCTGCCTTTTGGCCAACGCTTGGGTCTGCTCCTGCACCAAGCCCACGGGTCTCTTCTTTGCCAATATGTACCTTGGTGCTGGCTTTGCTGTGATGCAAAGCCTGAGCATCTGTATTAATAGTAATAAAATCAACGCCAGTAACTCCGGCCTCAATCATTCTGTTTACTGCCGCCCCACCGGCGCCACCAACACCAACAACTTTTATGCGTGCGAATGTCTCAATAGCCGGGTCTACTTGTGGCATTAGAAACTCCCTACGTGAGTTAAGCTGACAGTAGACAGTAGACAGTAGACAGTAGATCGGAACCTAACTGTCAGCTGTATGCTGTCAGCTGTATGCTTTTCATCATCAATTATCATAGACCCGTATCCTCCTCATAACTTTCAACCTAAATTATACGTTATGTCCAGCACTGAATGCAATTAGTATTCACGCAAAAAGCCAGCCTCCATACCAGCACCAAATAATTATTCAGCTGTCCCATGAATACTCAATGCTCAATTTTCAAGGTTCAATGAATGCTCAAAACTGCAATGATTCAGTACAATAACACATTGACCATTCATTGACCTAGTTGACCTCGTTGAGCATTGATCTTGTTGATCTTTTAGTGTCTTTTGACGCGTTTTAACAGATTGGATACAGTCACGTTGACTCGGTCGATTAGTCCTGGACCAGTCGGTTCGAAATGTCCTGTTTGTGCTGTTGGTCCAAGCAACATGTCCAGCAACATCAGCCCTACGGCGGGTGCAAAGATTTGTTCGTCCAGCCCATCAACTACTTTTGGTATATGCCCCCAACCACCCACACGGGCTGGTAGGCCCATGACTTCTTTAGTCAGTTCTACCAGGCCAGGCAATTTGGACGTGCCACCTACCAACACTATTCCACCGGGAAGTTTGCGGGAACGGTGAATTCTTTTTAGCTCTTTGTCTACATATTCCAATATTTCTTCTACGCGGGCCTCGACTATGACGCGCAGCAGGTTGCGCTCAAACCTTATTGTCTCACCCTTATGGACAAAGCTAACCTCGCCTTTGCCACTCGGAGCCAGGCTGGCGTGCTTGATTTTGACCATTTCCGCCACGTCTAAGTCTGTTTTTAGACCGATTGCTAAGTCGTTAGTGATGTGGCTACCACCCATTGGTATAACCGCAATGTGCTCGACTTCACCGTCTTCAATAACCACCACGTTTGTAGTAGCAGCACCTATGTCAACTACGGCTACGCCTGATTCTTTTTGCTTCCTGTCGAGTGTGGCCTCGGCCGCACCTAGGCTGGTAACAGTCCGGTGGGCCGGCACTACTTCTGCTTTTGCGAGTACAGACTCTAGGTTTTTAAGCGCAGGAGAAGAAGCAACTAGAATGTGGGTGTCCACTTCTAGCCTAACACCGTGCATTCCCACAGGGTCTTTTATATTATCCTGACCATCTAGGCGATAGTTTTTGGCAAAAACCTGAATAATGTCTTTGTTGGGTGGCAATTTGACAATAGTCGCCGCCTCTTCCACCCTAGCCCGGTCATCGTGGCCTATCACCCTGTCTGGGCTAGATATAGCAATAACGCCCTTAGAATTCATACCCTGTACGTGGCTGCCATTAATGTTGACAGTCGCCGACCGGATTTGTTGGCCACTAATGCGCTCGGCTTCCCCAACGGCAGCAATGACTGCTGTGGCTACCTCTTCGGAATGAGCCACGTTGCCTTTGCGCATACCGCTGTTGGGTGCACTAGAAAATCCAATAATACTCGGGGTAGAAGACTCTCCAGCCAGTTCGCCAACTACGCATCTAACAGCAGTGGTGCCGATGTCTAGTCCGACAAAATACTGAAATTTTTCTTCTTGAGGCATGTATTTATTTTAGTACTATTTAATATGAACACAATTATACCCCTTATGCTCACCTCTTAGCAAGCTAAGATAATTTTCATTTTTCTCATTCGAGTCTGAGCCTGAGGGCTCATCCCTCAGAGTCGAAGCCAATTACCAATTTTCATACAATGAACAAATCTCAAATTTCAAATTATTTTTGCCGGTCTTAGGCTGCCTGGGCGAGTTGATCCGGACCTTGTTCGAGTTGTTGTATGCGCACCCTGGCTTCTTGCTCTAGACGATGTAGTTCTTCTTGGACTGTTGCCTCTGTACCGCCAAAGTTGCCCTCAATGACAACGCCTTCCTCTGATTGTAGTAAGTCCTCTTCTGTAGTCCTATAGGCTTGCTCTGTAGCCAGTCCGCCCATAGCCTCGCCAGCCTGCTGTATCCTGTCTGCTCTTTCTTGCTCTTGCGCCAAGGCTTCCTGCGCCAAGCGTTGCTGTTCTGCTTCGTCCACAGCAGCCTCATGAGAATTAATTGATGTTGGGGTCTGATCGTACTTTGTTGCCATAGCCCGAATCTCCTTGCCATTCAATTGTTAATACTTATATTATACACCCCCTCTGCGGGAGTTCACAAATAACGCTAATGCTCGGGGTCTGACCCTGAGCATTAGCGGGCTGGAAATGCGTATTCTAAACTGGAGATGATAACTCAGCCTGTAGTTTGACGTGTTTCTTCTATGTGGCTGGCGGCTTTGTTGACTATAGCATGAGAAAGTTTAGGGTTTTCCGATAGAAATGAATATGGTTTGTCTTGCCCGGGAACCTGACGCTCGACTATTGCACGGGTGTCAAAAGGTGATTTAATGTCTGCAGTATAGGTTGTTCGACTATTTTCACCATTGAATGTCTCTAATTGAGCGCGGAGATTGGCCTGACCATCGAGATAGGCATGTTCAACAATAAAACTGCCATTAATTTGATCCCAATCTTTGCCCTTTGGTGATGTAACAAGCTCTATTCTTGAACCGTCAGGTGCCCTCTCGCTACCATAGCCACTGCCGGCGGCCGCTTTTTTAGCATTTCTGACATTAGTTTTCATTGCCAAATATTGACTGCCTTC